>WJLG01000079.1 GCA_014728685.1 Candidatus Falkowiibacteriota bacterium | reverse complement strand
TAATGAAGGACCGGAAGTAGACTCAATAAAAGACGCTATTAGTTGCGATATTTTTGAAGAATCTGATTCGAGAAAAAGTTTTGAAATTTTGAGCCATATATCTAGTTTAATGAGTTATTGCACCAGAGAGCCAGAAACCGGCGAAGATTGTTGGCATCTTGAACAACATGGTTGTAAGTTTGCAGCCATGATAAAAGAGATTGTTCAGAGGATAAAAGAAAAAAAGCTAAACATGAAAAACGAAGAAATTAATGGAGCAATAGAAGTTTTAGATAAAGAAATTGAAGAAGAGGCCCGACAACTTATAAGAAAGTTTGATGAGGGACTTTATGCGGGATTCAGCAATGGAATTCGTAAAGTATTAAAAAAATTTGATAAAAAAGAACGAAATTTTAGCGGAGAAAAAAATGGGTAGATAGGCAGGTATGAAATAAAGTTTATCATTAATACGTAGCCTTATTAAAAAATCCCGATCGTTCGGGATTTTTAAATATTCAATTCATCACTTATTACTGACTGAACTTTTTATCAAAAAATTCAGAGAGTTCTTCTATCTTCACTCGTTCCTGTTCCATGGTGTCGCGGTCGCGGACGGTGACGGTGTTGTCTTTTTCCAGGGTATCGAAATCCACTGTCACGCAGTAAGGAGTGCCGATCTCGTCTTGGCGCCGGTATCTTTTGCCGACATTGCCATTGTCATCGAATTCGCAAGTGAACTTGCCCTTGAGCAGATCGAATACTTCAGTGGCTTTTTCCACCAGCTTGGGTTTATTCTTCAAAAGAGGAAAGACCGCTACTTTGACCGGCGCTATTTGCTTAGGAAATTTCAAGACTACTCTTTTATCTGTATCGACCTCTTCCTCTGTATAAGCTTCGCATAAGGCGGCCAGAAGAGCTCTTTCCACTCCGAAGGTTGGCTCAAGAACATGAGGTGTGAATTTTTTACCGGATTCCGGATCCAAGTATTCCAAGCTTTGTCCCGAAGCCTTGGAGTGGGCGGTAAGGTCGAAGTCGCCCCTGTGAGCCAGGCCGAAAAGTTCTGAATGGCCGAAAGGAAAATTGTATTCAATATCAATGGTTTTTTTGGAATAATGAGAAAGTTTGGCTTGCGGATGTTCGTATTCACGGATGTTTTTGCCGGAGATGCCCAGGGCGCGGGTGAAATTCTTTTGCTTTTCCAGCCAGCTTGAGAACATGGTCTCCCAGTCTTCTTCCGGGTTGAAGAAATACTCGATCTCCATCTGCTCGAATTCACGGACGCGGAAGATGAAGTTGCGGGCCACGATCTCGTTTCTAAAGGCTTTGCCGATCTGGGCGATCCCGAAAGGCAATTTGACCCTCATGGAGTCGAGCACGCTTTTGAATTCAACAAAGATGGCTCCGGCTGTTTCCGGCCTTAGATAAACCGGTTCGTCGATACCATTCATTTCGGTTTGAAACATCATATTCATTGTCCGCACTTCGGTCCAGTCTTGTCCGGCGCATTCCGGGCATTTTACATTATTATCTTTGATCACTTTGTTCAGGCCGGGAATATCACCTTCCAGATCTACGCCGACGGCGTTTTCGATCAAGTGGTCGGCTCTGAATCTTCTCTGGCATTTTTTACAATCGACCAAAGCATCATTGAAGCCTTCGGTATGGCCTGATGCCTGCCAAGCTTTCGGATGGAGCATTATCGGTCCATCAAGGCCGATGATATCGGAGCGGTCTTCAACAAACATCTTCCACCAGATATCCTTGATATTTTTTTTCAGCTGCGCTCCGTAAGGACCGAAGCTGTAAGAGTTGGCAAATCCGCCATAGATCTCGCAGGCCGGATAGATAAAGCCCCTTCTTTTACATAAGGAAACTATTTTTTCCATTTTGTCATCAATCATATAAGATACAATTCTAATTAATAATTAATTATAATACTAATTTAACACGAATATATACTAATATTACGAATAGTTAATATTATTTTTTTTCAATAGTTCATTGTTTAATATTCTTCTCGGAGTTAAACAAACCTGTCTGAAATTTATCAGCATCCCCAGAATTAGTCCAGAGCTGGCTAAATATCTTTTTAATTGAAAATAATGGTCTTTATTTATGAAGCTTACTGTTTTTAGTTCTATGATTATTTTATTTTCAATTATAAAATCACATATATTTCTTCCTTTTTTCTCTCCTTCAAACGATTCAGGTAATTTTGCTTCGCGAATATATTTTATACCATTTTCTTTTAATAGGTTTTCAAAATAATCACCGTATTGTTTTTCGTTCCTATATCTTCCAAGCTGGTTTTGGGTTTTGAATAACAGTCCGTTTATTTTATAAGATAAATCTTTATATATGATTTCCCTCCTCATAAAATATTCGCAGATTAGTATGTATTAGTATTGAATTAGTATCTTTACATTTCTTCCACGATCTCGATCCCAAGCAGGCCGAATCCGTTCTTGATGACCTGAGCGATAGCTGCTAGCAGACTCAATCTGGACTCCTTGACCTTTTCTTCCGAATTTATGATCGATACTTGGTGGTAATAGTCATTCAAGAGCTTGGCAAGTTCATAGAGATATTTGGCGATCTCCGAAGGATCATAATTTTCCGCGGCTTTAGACAAGGCTTCGGGATAGCGGGACATTTTTTTGATGATCGCTATCTCTACCGCTTCTTTCAGATATTTCGGGTCATAGCCTTCTATTGTTATCTCTTTCTTCATATTCCTTTCAAAAATACCGGCGATGCGGGCATAGGCGTATTGGACATAAGAAGAAGTGTAGCCATCGAAAGAAAGAGCTTTGTCGACATCAAAGGTGATGATATTCTTGGCATCTACTTTTATCATTTCGAATTTGATCGCTCCCATACCGACCACCTTGGCAACCTTTTCTATCTCCTCCTCGCTCCAATTGTCATGCCTTTTTTTGATCTCATCAGAGGCTTTTTCGATCACGATCTTTTTAAGTTCGCTATAGGTGATGACATTGCCGGTCCGGGAAGACATCATGCCGGAAGGAAGCTTGACGAAATCATAGCTTAAGTGGATCAGTTTTTCTTTGTGTCCGGATAATTCCAATATCTTGAAAAGCTGTTTCAAATAAAGCTCTTGGCGATTATCTACAATATAGATCGATTCATCCGGTTTGAATTTTTTGGATTTGGTTTCAGCTAGCCCCAGATCGGCTACCGGATAAGCAGCAGTCTTATTCGAACGAATGCAGACCAAGACTTCCAGTCCGTATTCTTTCAGATCGGCGATCACTGCGCCTTCGTCGATCTTAAGGACGCCTTTCTCTACCAGCTCGTCTATGATCTTCCGGCCGCGCTCGATATTTTCACTTTCATAAAGGATGTCTTTGAATTCCACTTTCAGATCTTCATAAATATCAGCAAAATGCTTTATGCTCCACTGTCTGGTCTTTTGCCACAACTCGTAAGCTTCACTCTTTTTTAATTCTATTTCGCTCATCAGTCCGCCGATCATCTGCTTGGCCATAGGATCGTCTTTTTCTTTGGCAGCGGCATCAACATACATTTTTCCCAGTAGATAACCCTTTTCATTATCGGACATATTCTCAACATCTTTATCCTTAGTGAATTCATCGAAATTCCAAAGCGTCTTGGCTACATGGATGCCGAAGTCATTCACATAGGAGATCGAGATCGCTTTATGGCCGGCGGAGTTCATGATCTTGGTCACTGAATCCCCGAAGCATAAATTTCTCAAATGGCCGACATGGTATTCCTTGTGAGTATTTACATTGGAAAATTCCAAGACAGCGGTCTTTTTATCTTCGGCTTTTTTCTGCCCGTATTTGTCGGCGGTTTTTTTGATCTCTTTGAGAGTATTTTTTATCAGGTATTCTTTATTCAAGAAGAAGTTAAGATAAGGGCCGATAACTTTCAAGCTGGCGATCATTTCGTCCGCTTTGACGTGTCCTATCAATGAACTGGCGATCTCATTGGGAGAGTTTTTCAATTCCTGGCTCAACTTGAACAAAGGCAAGCTGATATCGCCCATTTCCGGATTGGGCGGATAATTGAGGTCCGACAAAGACACCAGCTTTTTTTTCAGAGCTTTGTTGGCTTGGTCGGCTATATGTTTTTTGATCTCTTCAAGGGAATACATAGTTTTGTATGAATTTTAGGCCGTATTTGGCAATATTTCAAATATTTATGTTATAATGGAATCAGGTTTATTATTTATTTTTATATATGGAGACTTTCATCACTTTTATCAGGCACGGTAATAATAATTTCGTAAAGGAGGGAACACCTTGGCATCCGGGGCCGAAATTGAACAAGCGCGGCATTAAAGAGGCTAATTTGACCGGAAAATATCTGAAAGATTTTCCTTTTGATATGATAATCTCTTCAGATATGAATCGAGCCCGCCAAACAGCGGAAATAATCAATAAATATCAAAAAAGCAACAAAGATAAGAAATTCGACAATATCGTTTTTATCAGAGAGCTTTCAGAGCACGATGAAGTGATCTATAGCAGCAAGAAACGAGGGACCAAGAAATATAAGGAAGAAATGCTTAAGGCTCGGGTAACTTTGAAATTTTTCAAACAGCTCTTAAAGGAATATGCCGGGGCCAAGATAATGATCGTGGCTCATGGCAATGTGATCAGGGCTTGTTTGGGTACGGCTATGGGCTTTAAATTGGAGAAAAGCCCTGAACTCAATCTTTTTAACTGTTCGATCTCTACTTTGGTTTTCAAGGACTCGGATATAAAGAGCATTTTTCATGTTAATGCCGTTGATCATCATTCTGACAGGAGCTTCAAGCGCAAACTGTCAGCTGTGAAATTCATTTCCAATTATTCAGCTTTGACCAAGCCCAGCGTCTTTAAGCGTCCGAAGAACGGCAGCTTGGAAACGCGTTTTAGAAAGGCCAAAAGAGCTAAACGGACCTCTTGATCTTGTCTATCAATTCTTCTTTACTTAAATCTACCGTATCTCTGGATCCTCTTTCACGGACAGATAGCTTATCTGAATCAATTTCTTGATCTCCGATCACTAGCATATAGGGCACCTTTTCCTGGGTGGCCTTTCTTATTTTATTGCCGACAGTTTCATCGTTGATATCAACTTCGGTCCTGATCTGGGCATTTCTGAATTCTTGCGCCAGTTTTTGGACGTATTCGATATGCTTTTCGCTGACCGAGATCAATTTGACCTGAACAGGCGCGAACCAGACCGGGAATTTGCCGGCATGATATTCGATCAAAAAAGAGAAAAACCTTTCAAACGAACCGATCAGGGCTCGATGTATCACGAACGGTCTTTTTTCCTGACCATCTTTATCTATATAGGTAAGGTCGAATCTTTCCGGCAAGTTAAAATCGACTTGAACTGTCGAGACCGAATCTTCTTTGCCAAAGACGTTTATTGCTTGAATATCGACTTTAGGCCCGTAAAAAGCAGCTTCACCCTTTGCTTCAGTGAATTCATAGCCGGCTTTTTTCAAAGCTTTTCTCATAGCGTCCTCGGCCTTTATCCAATCTTCTCTTTTCCCAACGTATTTATCGCTATCCTCATCCGACAGCGAAAGCCTGAAAGTATATTTTTCAAACCCGACTGCTTTGTAAAATATGTCGAGAAGCTCAAAAACCTCTAAAAATTGATCAGTGAGCTGTTCGTCCGTGCAGAATATGTGGGCGTCGTTCTGTGTAAAGCCCCTAACCCTTTGCAGCCCGTGCAGTTGGCCCGATTTTTCATATCGATATACATTGCCAAGCTCGCCTATTTTCAAAGGCAGATCGCGATAACTTTTCGGTTCGTGTTTGTAGGCCATCATTCCGGCCGGGCAGCTCATCGGCTTCAAATAATAAGTTTCATCATCGATCTCTATCGGAGCGTACATATCTTCTTTGTAGTGGCTTAAATGTCCGGAAGTTTCAAACAGCTCTTTTTTATTGATTACGGGAGTAAGAATATGCTTGTAGCCGTATCTTCTCTCAAGAGAAAGTACATAATCTTCCAAAGCTCTTCTAGAGGCATAGCCGTTCGGCAGCCAGATAGGCAGGCCCTGGCCAACTTCATTCGATATCATGAACAGTCCCATTTCCGCGCCAATTTTGCGGTGGTTTCGAGCTTCCATCTCTTCGCGCATTTTTATGTATTCTTCCAATTCTTTTTTACTCTCAAAAGCAAGTCCGTAGATGCGAGTGAGCATATTGTTCTTTTCACTGCCTTTCCAATATGCTCCGGCAATGCGATCCAGCTTGAAGGCGTCGGCTTTCAATTTGTTGGTCGCTTCGACATGAGGACCCTTGCAGAGATCTTCAAAATTACCCAGCTTATAAAAACTTACTTCTTTTTCCCCCGCCTTTTTCAGATCATTAATAAGCTCTTGCTTATATGGTTCATTTTTCATTTTTTCCAAAGCTTCATTTAATTGAAGATCGAAGTTTGAAAATTGAAGATTTTGTTTTATAAGGTGTTTCATCTTTTTCTCAATTGCCTTTAGATCCTCTTCTTTTATTCCGTCTTTGCCAAAATCAAAATCATAATAAAATCCATTATCAATAGCCGGTCCGATGGCGAATTTCACATCAGGATATAGTTCTTTGACAGCCGCTGCCAAGACATGTGAGAATGAATGGCGAATTATCTCTAATTGTTCGTTGTTTTCTTTATTACTCATATAATATTAATTAATAAATTTTTAAGTATTAAAATTAAATTAAATTAAAAAATCCTCATCTCAAAACACCAAAATTATGGTGTTCTGGGACGAGGACTTATGTCTCCGCGGTTCCACCCAGATTCCTATATAGTAAACTATATAGACTCTTTGATTCTTAGCTTAGTCCTGTTGGGATGCCGTATCATATCCGGCACCGCGGTTGGTAGCCGCGGCAATCACTAAATATTGATTGTAATTTAATATTAGCACTTACACGCCTTTTGTCAACTTGGTCCAAATACTGGTATAATAAAAATATAGCAAATAAAATATAAAAATATGGAACAAACATCTAACGTTCAAGGCCAGATGACCAAAGCGGAAACCCCGAAGAAGGTCGGCGGAGCCTCAACTATCGTGATAAGCTTTATTGTAAGCATTTTAGTGGCTTTGACAGTGGTTTTTATTTGGGAAATGTTTTTCGGCCAGATGGCTCGAATATCAGCACTTGAAGATGAAGCAGCTCAATTACGGGCGGAAGTGGATAGGTTGAATGAAAAGACAAAAGGCATCAGGGTCTGGGGTGAGTAACTTTGACTTTTGCTTCAAGTGGTATTAATATAATGTAGGCCAAAGAGCCTGCATTATTTGTATAAAGCATCTCAATTTCAATGAAATTATTCAATTTAGTATCAAAATTCAAAGCGACAGGAGACCAGCCTCGGGCGATCGGGGATCTTTATGCCGGTTTGGAAAAAGGATATAAAGAACAGACACTTTTGGGTGTTACCGGGTCGGGAAAGACTTTTACCATGGCCAAGGTCATTGAAAAAGCGCAGCGTCCGACATTGGTGATCTCCCACAATAAGACTTTGGCGGCTCAGCTATATTCGGAATTCAAGCAATTTTTTCCGAACAATGCCGTGCATTATTTTGTTTCCTATTATGATTATTATCAGCCGGAAGCCTACATTCCGCACACCGATACATATATAGAGAAGGAAACAGATATCAATGAAGAGATCGATAGGCTCAGGCATGCCGCTACTCAGTCTTTGATCAATAGAAGGGATGTTATCATCGTGGCCAGCGTTTCTTGTATCTATGGGATAGGTGAAAGAGAGGATTATGCGCAGATGGGCAAGACTTTTAAGATCGGACAGAGCATCAAAAGAAATGAGCTTATCAGAGAGCTGGTCGAGATCCAATATGAAAGAAATGATAAAGAATTCAAACGCGGACAGTTTCGCATAGCGGGCGAGAACATAGATATACACTTGGCTACCGGTGAAGCTTTGGTCAGGATCACGATGTTCGGCGACGAGATAGAAAAGATCAAAAGTTTCAATATCGACCCGAGCTCCACTTTGCCTGTTTGGGCTATGGACATCAGAAAGGCCGAGGGCTTTGATCTGAAAGAAGCTTTTATATTGCCAGCCAAGCATTTTATCACTCCGGAAGATAAGACTAAAAAAGCTTTGATCACGATCCGTGAAGAATTGGAGCAAAGATTAAAAGCGCTTAATAAGGCCGGTAAAAAAGTGGAAGCTTATCGCTTGGAAAAAAAGACCAATTATGACTTGGAGATGATACAAGAGGTGGGGTATTGCAACGGTATTGAGAATTATTCCCGCCATTTTTCCGACAGGGTTGCCGGCGATCCTCCGGCTACGCTTTTGAATTTTTTCCCTTCGGATTACTTGATGTTCGTTGATGAATCGCATGTCACCTTACCTCAGGTCAGAGGAATGTATGCCGGCGATGCTTCGAGAAAAGATACTTTGGTCGAATTCGGATTCAGATTGCCATCCGCGCGCGACAATCGCCCTTTGCGCTTTGAAGAATTTTATGACCGTATTAATCAAGCTGTTTATGTCTCAGCCACTCCGCAGGATTTTGAGATCAGAAATTCCAAGAATGTGGTCGAGCAGATCATTCGGCCGACCGGCTTACTTGATCCGAAAGTGGAGATAAGAAAGACCGAGGGCCAAGTCGACGATCTGATAAACGAGATCAGAGTTAGAGCCGAAAGGAAGGAAAGAACTTTGGTGACAGTCCTTACCAAGAGGATGGCGGAAGAGTTGACCGACTATTTGTCCGAACAAGGTTTGCGCGTCAGATATTTGCATAGCGAGATCGATACTTTGGAAAGGGTCGATCTGCTTCGCGATCTGCGCGAGGGTAAATTCGATTGCTTGGTCGGGATCAATCTTCTGCGCGAAGGCTTGGATTTACCGGAAGTATCACTGGTGGCGATCATGGATGCCGATATGGCCGGATTTTTGAGAAATGAGACGTCCTTGATCCAGACCATGGGCCGAGCGGCCAGGCACGAAGAAGGAAGGGTGATAATGTATGCCGACAAGATCACCCCGGCTATGCGCTATGCCGTCAAGGAAACCGAAAGAAGGAGGAAGATCCAGGAGAAATATAACAAAGAGCATGGCATTACGCCTAAGCGCGCTCAAGCCAGCTTGCACGGCAGAATAGCTTGACAAAATTTCTTAAATGTGATAAAAAGTTGTTAACTTGTACATTTAAGCCATTTTTTAAAGGGGGAAGAAATGAAAGCCTTCATTTCAGCAGTTGTGTTTTGTTTGATTTTGTTTGCCAGCTGTTCCGATGATCCTGTAAGTAGTCAAAGACAAGAAACAGGACCTTCAGAACAGATGGCGGCAATAATGGAAGAATTCGAAGAAGCGCCGGCAATTTCTTTGGATACGGTGTATACCGGCGAGGACAGCACAAAGATGGAAAATACGAATCTTTCATTGGCTGTAATGATGACCGGACAATATTGCGAGTACGGCGCCTGTCATCACTCTTACAAGGAAGTTTTTTTGAGAGGTGAATTGCTAGTATCCGCTGAGATAACCAGCGGCAAGACTTTAAAGGTCAAAAAAATCGATGATAACTGGGTCGCAAGGAAACAATCTTCTCCGCATATTCGTTCAGGTGGTGGAGAAGTAATTGAGACGTGGATATTATTCGATTCAGAAGGGATAGAACAAGATCGTTTTACTGAAAAGTATACGGTTGACTTCTATTCCAAATCTTGAATTTTGTTTTCAGACTTGAGGCCTAGCGTGAGAAATTACGTTGGGCCTATTTTTTTTGCAGTTGCGATCTTGATCTTTTGCTTCTGTGATAAGTTATCGCGAATCTGTGCGCTTCATCGCGCACTCTTTTTATTATATGCAGGGCCGGTGAAGCCAGTGGCAGTTTAAGGGCCTCTTTTTCTCCCGGGAAGAAGATCTTGTCCGGCGCTTTGGCGCTTCTAAGTCCTTCTCCCTTGGAGATCGAAATGATCGGAATGTCTAAATTTTTCTTCTTAAGTATTGCCAAGCCGGCGTTCAATTGCCCTTTACCGCCATCGATGATGATCAGGTCCGGCAAAGACCAATTATTATTAAAGCGTCTTTCCAATACTTCCTTCAACATTGCCGTATCTCCTCCTCTTGCAGTTTTCAATTTGTTCTTTGCAATTTGTTCTTTGATCTTGAATTTTCTGTATTCATTCTTGTCCGGCTCGCCGTTCTTGAAGACCACCATCGATCCGACCGCTTCTTGCCCGAAAATGTTGGAGATGTCGTAGCCTTCGATCCTTTGCGGTGTTTTCGGCAAAGACAGAACTTTGGCCAGTTCGACCACATCAGCCGCGTATTTATCATGGATGGACAAGACATTGGCATGCTCCAAGACATTCTTCATATTTAACACTCTGTATTTCAGGGCACTTCTTTTTTCTTCAAGTTCGGCTTTCTTGTTTTGATCTTTGCAATTTGCAATTTGCAATTTGATCTTTGTGATTTTTAATTCAAAATCTTTTAAGATCTTGCGCGCGTTTCCCTCCAAGAAGGTTTCGATCTGTTTGATGATCTTTTTATATTTCTTTTTATTTTCAGGAGCATTATAAAGTTCAGGGTATCTCTTGGCTTTTAATTCGTTGGTTCTATTTTTCGGCATCGTGATGAAACCGCCACAGGGAAAGATCTTCCTGATAGCTTTCATGGTTTCGCGCACAGCCGTGCCTGAAGTAAAGGGTCCGAAATAACGGCCGGTTTTGCCGATCTCGCGAGTGGTGACAACACGCGGATATTCATCTTCAGTGATCTTTATATATTGATAGCGCTTATCATCGCGCATGACCACATTGTAAGGAGGCTGATATCTTTTGATCAGATTCGATTCCAAGAGCAGGGCTTCGATCTCCGATCCGGTTTCGATCACCTCGAGCTTATCGATTTGCTTCATCATCGAGTGTTTGGCCGGGGAGTGGCCGGCAGATCTTCGCCAATAAGAAAATACCCGGCTTCTGAGATTCGCGGCTTTGCCGATATACAAAAGCTTGCCTTGATCATCGAAAAATTTATAACAACCCGGGTTTTTGGGGATATTCAATTTTTTAATATCTTCGAAATTCATTTGCAATTTGATCTTATCGCGCATATTTATTATACAACAATATGGCAATCACCTAAATAATATATGAGATTGTCGTCAAATCCCGCATAAATAAAAAAGATCGTCAGTAAGATCTATGTCTTCATAAGCTTGGCTTATGTGCGGGCAATGTGTTCAAGGCTTTTTTCGTTCCCCACTACTTAAAGCCCCCGCAACTGACGATCAGCAAACACCGATGCTTCTAGAGCATCTGCAAACGATCCTTGCCAAAGGATCGTTGGAGTTGATCAAATATTATCACCCTATTTTGAAAAACGCAAGAAAAACACCTCTTTTGAAGAGGTTTTTTATTTAAAATCAGGGCTTTTTTAAAGAGTAAAATGATGATATAATAAGAACAGAAGAGACAAGGAGGAAATGTCTTTATTTTTTATATTATCTTATGAAGAAGATCATCAGAATTTTTATTGTATTATTGGCTATCTTTTTAGCATACAAATTTCACTTTGATATTTATTTATCTGAAGCCGGCATCATTACCGTAGGAGAATCGGGTGATCTGAACAAGGTGATCGATGAACTTGGGCCCGGCAACACTTTGGTGGTTCGGTCCGGAGTCTATCGGGTTCCTTTTTGGAGCATCGCCGATCTGCACGGGACAGCCGAGGCTCCGATAACCATCAAAGCGCAGGGCAAAGTGATAATCGAAGGTTTTTCCAAAGCTTTCAATGTTTTAGAAATGCGTGATGTGTCTTATGTTGATCTCGAAGGGTTTGAGATCAAGTCTTCGGCTCAGACCTTGAGTGGGATAGACGGAGTGCATATTTCCGGACACTTGAGCCATAATATAAATTTCAGGAACTTAAAGATACACGATGTTTCCGGTCGCGGGCTAAGAGTGTCGGCTCTTGAAGCCCATGATCTGAGCATTGCCGATTCTGAAATATTCAATTGCGAGGCAACTGCCATCGTTTTTGGATATCCGGATAAATACGTGGTTTACAACTCCGAGATCAAGAACAATTACATCCATCATTGCCCCAAGGACGGATATCGCCGCGGTTATTACGGCATTCAAATCCGCGAAGGCAGTTTCGGAAACGCCATAGACAACAATGTTATGCACGATATCGGCAGCCACAACAAGGCCGGGATCAATGTTTATTACGGTCCCGGAGCCGGAGCCGGCGATGCTGCGGGCAAGGCCAATATTGTTCGGGATAATATTTTGTGGAACGGGCGCAACCAGGGCGTGGCCGTTATTTCCGATGCTGTGATCGAGAATAATATAATATTCAATACCGATATCGGTTTGGCCTTAATGGATTATTTTGAGAACAGCGCAGTAGGTGCTTCGGCAATAGAGAATCTGGTAGTCAAGAACAATATTATTTTCAGCTGTCCTGAGACCGGCGTTCATGTCTATGATTGGTCCGAGGCGGATGACAGCGTGGTTTTTTCCGACAATCTGATCTACCAGCCCGGTGCTTCCGATCTGGCTGTCAGAGGTTCGGCCGGAGCCGGAAGATTCGAAAACAATTTTTATTTCGGGCAATGTGAAATAGAAGAAGGTTTTGACCTGGCTCGAGGCGATTTTGATTTTGCCAAAGCCTTTTCCTTTACCAAGGATCCCAAGATAGGTATGACGGACAGTTTGCAGGATTCTTTATCTCAAGCTGTCGGCAGAGCCAAGACCATGCCCCGGGGCGGAGATGTGGAAGCGGCGGAAGAAGCCGGACTTCTTAAAAGCGATTTTGAAATAAGAGTAATGGCTGATGCCGGAGAGATCTTCATTGATGAAGAGACTATCAGTTTAAGCCAGCCGGAAACAGCTGTTTATGATAAGATATTGGCCAAGGCCGGAGAAGTTGATAAACAAACCAGCCGGTATTTGGCGCGCTTCATCGGCAAAGGCACTTTGACCACCGCTTATTTGGGAGCCGGAGAAAGAGCCGGTGTGATCGATTCTTATTTCAATGCTTTTGGACGATTACCGCTGGCTGAAGAGCAGTGGCGGGATGTCATCAAGATCGCCAATGGCCGCTGGCCGACTGAAAGGAATCTGAATCTGGAAGAGAAGACCAAAGAGATGTTTGCCGAGATCTACGGACGAGAACCTGATATGAGCTATCCCAACGACAGCACAGCTGTGGTCATAATGTCCTATGGCTTGCGTCCGGCCAATCGCAATACCGTGAGTGAGAAGGCCGCTATCGATGCTTTTGAATACACTTATGGCCGTGGTCCGGCCAGTGCTCAAGATTGGAATATTGTCAGGGCGATAGCGTATTCGGGAGCGAGCCGCTAACAATAATTAAGAATTAAGATAAGTACCTGTTAAGGGCAAAGCAATGGAAGAGAAAAAGATCCAATTGAACAAAGAGCAAAAGGAGGCGGTTTTTCACAAAGAAGGACCGCTTTTGATCGTGGCCGGAGCCGGGACCGGCAAGACGGCTTTGATCACCAGCCGGATCGCTTATTTGATAAAAGAAGGCTTGGCTTCGTCCGACGAGATCTTGGCCCTGACCTTTACCGAGAAAGCGGCCGGCGAGATGGAGGAGCGGGTAGATAATCTCCTGCCTCTTGGTTATTTTGATCTTTGGATATCGACCTTTCATTCTTTTGCCGAAAAAGTTTTACGCCAAGACGGCTTGGATATCGGCCTGCCGGCAAATTTCAAGCTTTTGGATGAATATAGCGGATATCGTTTGGTCAGGAATAATCTGGATAAATTCGATCTGGATTATTACCGCCCGATGGGCAATCAAACCAAATTCATCCAAGCGCTTTTGAAGCATTTTTCCAGATGCAAGGATGAGGATATCAGTCCGGAGGAATATTTGAATTATGCCGAAGAGCTTAAACAGAATTTGGACAATTGCTTGTCAGGAGGCAAGGGAGCCGACAAGGCAATGGATCTTTTCAAGGATGCAAAAGGAAAATTCGACAAAGAGGTAGCCAAGTCGGAAGTTTTAAGGATCAATGAGGCGGCCAACGCTTATCATACGTACCAACAACTTCTTTTGGAAGAGAGTTCTTTGGATTTCGGGGATCTTATCAATTATTGCTTGAAGCTTTTCAGGCAGCGGCCCAATATTTTGGAAAAATATCGCCGGCGTTTCAAATACATTCTCTTGGATGAATTCCAGGATACCAATTGGGCGCAATATGAGCTGGTGAAAATATTATCGGCTCCGGACAACAATCTGACGGTTGTTGGCGATGATGATCAGGCGATCTATAGGTTCAGGGGCGCTTCCATGACCAATATTTTGCAATTCAAAAAGGACTATCCTCAGGCTAAGCAGGTTTTTTTGAAAGAGAACTACAGAAACGCTCAAAACATACTCGACCTTTCCTATGATTTCATCAAGCAAAACGATCCTAACCGCTTGGAATACCGACTTAAGGCCGAAGGCGAGAAATTGGACAAAAAGCTTAAAGCCAACACCAAGGACAAGGGGCTTATTTCGGTGATAGAAGAATCAGACTCGGCCCATGAAGCGGCCAGGGTGGTCAATAAGATCGCTGAGCTTAAGATAGATGATAAAGACACCACTTGGGATGACTTTGCCATTTTGGCCCGTTCCAACGATCAGGCCAAAGAGCTTTGCGCTTTTTTGGACGAAGCTCGATTTCCGTATCTGCTATATTCTTCGCGCGGTCTTTACGGTAAAGAGGTTATTTTGAATGTTATCAATTATTTTCGAGCACTTAGGAATTATCATGATAATACGGCAATGTTTCGAGTGCTTAATCTGCCAATGTTCGGTTTTGATCTTGAGGAAATTACCAGTTTCAATTATTTGGCCCACAAAAAGACCCTGTCTCTTTATCAGGTTTTAAATCGGGCGTCTGAATTCAAGTTTACCCCGGCCAAGCAGCAAAAGGCCGATAAGTTCTTGAAGATATTTAAGAAGCATGCATATTCAGCTCGGGATGAAAAAGCCAGCGATGTTCTGCTTGCTTTCATTTATGATTCCGGATATATCGATCATCTGCTCAAGCAAGGCGATGAGCTCTACAATGAATCCACTGCTCTTTTATCAGCCTTGGCCAAAAGGATAAAGGAGTTTGAGAAAGAAGCCGAAGACAAGACGGTCAAGTCCTTTTTGGAGGAATTGGAAGCGGAGATCGAAGCGGGCGAACAAGGAGGTTTGCCATTCAATCCCGACTCCGGACCGGAAGCCATCAGGGTAATGACGATCCATGCCGCCAAGGGCTTGGAGTTCAAATATGTTTTTGTGGCCAATATGGTGGACAAGCGTTTTCCGACTATTGAAAGAAAAGAGGAGATAGAGATCCCAGATGCCTTGGTAAAAGAACAAGTATCTACTGGTGATCATCACTTGGAAGAAGAACGGCGTCTTTTTTATGTAGCTGCGACCAGAGCTAAAAGAGGCATCTTTTTTTCCTGGGCCAAAGATGTAGGCGGCAAGAGAGAGAAGCGTCCTTCCAGATTTTTGGTCGAAGCCGGTTTGATCAAAGATCTGTCAAAAGACGATGATGATAGAATAGAGAAAAAACCGGAAATAGATCTTTTGAAAAAAAAGAAGAAAAAAGAGCCGTCGGTTTTCAAGCCCGCGATCCCGAAAGCCTTTTCATATTCCCAACTGGCGGCGTACAGCAAATGCCCGCGCCAATATTTGTATTCTTTCATATTAAAGGTACCGACCAAAGGATCTTACGCGATGGCTTTCGGAAAAACCATGCATACAACCATGCAGAAGATATTTGAAGAGGTTTCGCGGGCCGGCCAGAGCAGCCAGGGTTCGCTTTTTGGTGAAGACAAAGCTGAAAAAGAAGAGCCGATCACTTTGGAAGAGTGCCTGAAGATCTATGAAGAATCATGGATAGATGAATGGTATCCGGACAAGAATACCAAGGAAAAATATTGGAAAGAAGGACAGGCGACGGTAAAGGATATTTATGAAAAGAATAAGGACAATTGGCCGGAAGTTTCTCTTTTGGAAAAAAGATTTTTGATCAAAATTGAACATGAAGGCAAGGAGTATAGTATCAAAGGCCAGATCGATAGAATAGATCAGCTGGGAGATAAGGTTAGCCTGGTGGATTATAAGACCGGCAAGGTCAAGGATAAGCTGGATTTTTCCGACAAGGAACAGCTTTTGATATATCAGATGGCGGCTGATCAGTATTTGCGCCAGCCGGTCGAATCTTTAGTTTTTCATTATTTGAAGGATAATTCGGTCTTGAAATTCCAGGCTGAAGAAAAGGATATGGAAAAAATGAAAGCCAAGATCGCCGAAAGGATAGAGAATATAAAAGCCGAGGACTTCAAGGCTACTCCCAATAAGCAGACTTGCAAATTCTGCGATTTCAAGGATATTTGCGAATTCAGGAAACTTTGATCATCAAAAATATCCGCGGTTGCGGTATAGGGAAAATAGTTATATTATAAATATAATAATGTAGCTGAGTCAGATAATAAAAATGAATTTCAAAAGCAAAAAGACAAAATTTTTATTGATGGCATTATTTGTTTTGCTGTTTGTTTTTATTTTGTACAAGGCTTTTACCGGTGAAGAGAGGGAAAAGAGATTGGAGGAGAGAGTGCCGGCGGTTGAAGACGAAAAAACTGATGCTTATCAGATCAAAAGCGGCAAAATCTATTATCGCCAAGCCGGCAATTTGCGCGAGGTCGAGGAAGCGGACATTGACACTTTCGAAGCCATAGATGATCACTATGCCAAAGATGTTGCCAGGGTCTATTTCAGGAATTTCCCGATAGAGGATGCTCATGTCGAGAGCTTTCAGGTAATAGATGAAAAGTATGCCAAAGACGCGCTGGCAGTTTATTGTTCCGACATCTCGGTCTATAAAAAGCCGATCAAAGGAGCTGATCCGAAAACTTTCGAGAAGGTGGGAGGCAATTTTTACAAAGACAAGGAAAATGTTTACGAGGATTGCCATGTTTCCGAAATACCGAATCTGGATCCGGAGACATTTGAAATAGTCGATGAAAATATGGTAAAAGATAAGAACGGAGAATATAATATCGAATAAATGGAAGACGAAAATTTAGAAAGATTAATAAGCGCTAAGGAAGCAAACGGAGATAATACTCTGGATACTACTTTGCGTCCGCAAGCGATCACCGATTACATCGGACAGGATAAGGTCAAAGAAAGCATTAGTATCACTATCGAGGCGGCCAAGGGCAGGAACGAACCGATCGAACACGTTCTTCTTTACGGCGCTCCGGGATTGGGAAAGACCACCTTGGCTCATTTGATCGCTCGCGAGATGGGAGCCAATATCCGCGTGACCACCGGACCGGCTATTGAAAAATCGGGCGACTTAGCAGCCATCCTTTCGAATTTGGAAGAAGGCGATATCCTTTTCATCGATGAGATACATAGATTGAACAAGACGATCGAAGAGATCCTATATCCGGCC
>WJLG01000078.1 GCA_014728685.1 Candidatus Falkowiibacteriota bacterium | reverse complement strand
GGTTGGCCATGCCATTGCGAACGGGTGAATAGGTTCGGTGCCGAGGAAGCATCAGAAATGGCTTTATGTGATAAAGAAGAATGCGACTATAAGAAGTTTTGGCCGGGAGTCCAAGTTTGCGGCAAAGATAATCTGCGCCAACAGACCGCTATCTGGCAGGCTATGCTAATGAGTGCCGGTCTTCCCAATTCCAAACAGGTTTTGGTATTTGGGTTCATATCGGCTGATGGGCAAAAGATGAGCAAAACACTGGGAAATGTGGTCAATCCTTATGATATTGTCGAGAAGTATGGGACAGATGCCGTCAGGTATTGCTTACTTAAAGAGATCAAGCCTTTTTCAGACAGTGATTATTCCGAAGATAAATTCAAAAATCTGTATAATGCCGATCTGGCCAACGGCCTGGGCAACCTGGTAGCTCGCGTTTCCAATCTGCTTGAGAAAAATGACATCGAGATAGATATAAAGCCGGGAAGCGACAATATACTGAAAGAAAGATTCGAGGCTGAGATGGATGGCTATAGATTTGATCTGGCGCTTGAAGTCCTTTGGGCCAAGATCAGGGAATCCGATGAATTCTTGAGTGAAAAAAAGCCGTGGAAAATGGAAGATAAGAGTGAGATAAAAAATGTGCTTGAACCAATCGCTCAGAATATTCTTAATATTAGTATCTACTTAGAATCATTTATGCCGGAAACAGCGAGTAAGATCGCGAAGCAGTTCAGCGAGAAAAAAGTTAAAAAAGAAGAGCCGCTTTTTATGAGGCTCAGCTGATTTGTCTAAGAGCTAATGAAAAGGTATAATTATATTATAATTTCATTATAGATTTAATCTTGATCATTATGAAAAAAACATTATCAAAAGCAATGTTGCTTATCTTTGCTTTAACGGTTTTTTTGGGTCCGTCAGCGGTTTTGGCAGTCCACTCATCTGAACCGATAACTACTAATAGCGGCGGCGTTAGCTCTATCAAGCTTTATGCCGGCGATAATGGAGCGATCGAATGGGAAACGAGCGGTGTTTCAGAAAAAGGCTTCAAAGTGGTCTGGTCCAAAAATGAGAAGCCGACCTACCCAACCAGGAAAGGTGATAAATACCATTACTATTCAGACAAAAATAAATCAAGCGACGCTATAACCGCTTTTGACGGCGATGGTAAATATTATATCCGCGTTTGCGAATATCTTGGTGGTAAATGCGGGGTTTATTCAAACCAAGTAAGTGTTCAGCTGGGTGAAGAATCCCCGGTTGCCTGTACTATGGAATACGATCCGGTCTGCGGCAAGGATGGAGAAACTTATAGCAATAAATGCATGGCCGAGGCTGCCGGTACCTATAAGGCTTATTATGGCGAGTGCCAAACGCAAGAAGATGTGGAGTCAATAGAGCTTTCCGGTAGCGGAGCCGACATCAGCTGGAAGACCGAAGGTTATTCAGCTAAAGGCTATAAGGTAGTCTGGTCCAAGAATGAGAATCCGACCTATCCGTTAAGAGAAGGCGATAAATATCATTATAAAGGTGCTGATGCCAGTAGTGATTGGATAGTCCCTTTTGCCGGCGATGGTGATTATTATGTACGAGTCTGTGAGTACTTGGGAGGCAAATGCGGAGTTTATTCAAATCAGATCAAGGTAGAGCTTGATTCCGAAGAAGATAAAAAAGATGAACAAATAGTTAAGATCAGGGAAAAGGCACAGGATCTTTATCAGAATAAATTGGATGAATTGTTGAATGAAATAGATGAATTAAGAAGCTTGATCAAAGAGCAGCAAGTCCTTATCAACCATTTGATGTCATTGAAAGAAGGTCTTCATCAAACTATTACCACTGCGGTTGAGAATGCTATCAAAAATTTCATCGCTTACGGAGTAGATGACAATACTAAAAAGCTGGGAGAAGGCGAAAGAGCAGCGGTTATGTATTCATACAAAGAGGCCTTTGGAAAATTGCCGGCCACTGAAGAAGAATTGGAAGATGCCATCAAGATCGCCAATGGACGCTGGCCCGGCATTATGAACAACGAGGCTGAGAACAAGGCCAAAGAACAATTCAAAAAGATCTATCTGCGCGATCCGGATATGAACAATGCCCATGATGCGGCCGCGGTGAAGGTTATGGCTTACGGACTCAGACAAAGAGCTGAGAATAGGAACCTGAATTCAGAAGCCAGGGCGCTTAGGTTCTTCAAAGATATATTCGGACACCTTCCGCGATCAACTGAGGACTGGAATGCTCTGCAGGCTATTACATATTCTGGAGCAACCAGATAATATCCTTAATTACTGAGACCATTTGATCAGTGCTAAAAATTCGCATTTTTCGCGTCATTCGCGATCATTCGTAAATTAGCATCAAAAATTATGTCTATTTTTGATATCATTTTATTATTATTGCTATTCGGTTTTATATACGGAGGATTTTTCAATGGCTTGATCAGGTCGTTGGGCTCGATAGTCGGATTGATCCTCGGGGCTTGGGCGGCTAGTTATTTTTATCTACCGCTTTTTTCTCGCATCGGAGGCTGGTTCGGGCCTTTTGAAAGCCTGGGCAAGACCGTTTGTTTCGCGACTGTTTTTATTATTGCTTCATTCATTGTCGGTTTTTTGGTAAGACTGGTTGATAAAGCTTATGACATTTTGTCCTTTATCCCTTTTTTAAAGACTATTAATAAATTTGCCGGTGCCTTTTTAGGTTTAGTGCAGGGAATATTGATCATTGGACTGATCCTGTATGTGATGGCTAAGTATTTTAGCGCTGACAGTTTTTTCGGCGGTTTGCTCATAAATTCCAAGATAACGCCTTTTTTCCTGCACACGGTCAAGTTGTTTCTGCCTTTTATGTCAGCCGCTTTAAAGAATCTCAGATCGATAATTTGATGGAAAAGATAAAGATAAATTTCAAGGACACGAGTAAAAAGGATATTGAACAAATAGCCGATTTTTTAAAAAAGGGAAAAACCATAGCCTATCCGACAGATACTGTTTATGGACTTGGCTGTTTGGCTACCAATAAAAAGGCTATAAAGAAAGTATTTCAGATCAAAAAAAGAGATAAGAGTAAAGCCTTACTGGTCTTGGTGAAAAGCTGGTGCATGCTTAAGAAGTATTTTAAAGTTTCAGCCGGCGAGGAGAGGATCTTGAGAAGCTTTTGGCCCGGTCCGGTTTCAGTCCTTCTTAGATCCAAGGGTCTTTTGCCGAAAGAATTAGCTCCAGGCAAGGCCAAGAT
>WJLG01000077.1 GCA_014728685.1 Candidatus Falkowiibacteriota bacterium | reverse complement strand
TTTCTTGATAGCTGCATGAGGAGTAGCTTCTTTAACAGAGGCGGTGATAATATCTCCGATCCGGGCATATCTTCTTTTATATCCCCCGACCACCTTGATGCATTGCACCGATCTGGCGCCTGAATTGTCGGCTACTTTTATTCTTGATTCAACTTGTATCATATATTTATATTATTGAATTGCTTTATTTCATCCAATATCGAATTTATCTTTGGGAAATTAGTATAAAACTCTCCAGCTTTTATTCTTGCTCAAAGGTCGGCACTCGATGAATACGACTTTATCGCCTTCCTTGTATTGCTCCTTTTCATCATGAACACTATATCTCTTGCTGGTCTTATATCTTCTGTGATATTTAGAATGGATCTTTACTGATTCAACATTCACCACCAAAGTCTTGGTCTGCTTGTCGCTAACAACTACACCTTCCAACTTTCTAAGCTTGGTTTTTTTGGTTTCCTTCTCCATATATATTATTGTTTATTTTCTTTCTTAGAGTTAAGCAAAGTCAAGATCTGAGCTATAGTCTTCTTGATCGCTCTGATCTCCCTTATATTCTTCAACTGCTTATTGGCATCTTTGAAACGCAAACTTCTTAATTTATCTCTGGACTGCGCCAAAAGCGATTGCAAATCTTTTATACTCTTTTTATTCAACTCTTTTAATTCCATATTATTGATCCTTAGTGACAAATTTTGACTTCACAGGCAGCTTATAAGCCGCATTTTCCATAGCCTCTTTGGCTACCTCTTCGGCAATACCTTCCATTTCGAACATTACCATACCCGGCTTGATCGGCACTATATAGTGATCGACCGCGCCCTTACCTTTACCCATCGGGATCTCTCCGCCTTTCTGAGTAACCGGTCTGTCAGGGAAGATCCTGATCCAAATACGTCCACCCTTTCTGGTATATCTTGTCATTACACGACGAGCGGCTTCGATCTGTCTTGAGGTCACCCAATGAGCGGTTGTGGCTTTTAATCCATAACTGCCGAAAGCAATATCAACTAAGCTGGTAGCTTTACCGCCTCTCTTAGCTTTATGAGCTTTTCTATATTTTTGTCTTTTAGGTGTTAACATAAATTTTATCTGCTTGTTTTATATCTTTGAAAAACATCCTTATTTTATTTTCCGATAACCTCGCCTTTTTTATCTTTACCTTTGGAAAAAACCTCTCCTCGATAGATCCAAACTTTGATGCCGATGGTTCCGTAAGTGGTTTTGGCATGTCCGCGGGAATAATCGATGTCAGCTCTCAATGTCTGTAAAGGTATCTTGCCGGAAACCAATTTCTCAGTTCTGGCGATCTCCGCTCCATTCAAGCGTCCGGCCACTTCCACTTTGCAACCCAGGGCTCCGGCTCTCTCTATTCTAGAAATGGCTTGCTTCATAACCCTCTTAAAAGGCATTCTCTTTTCAATATCGGTTGCCATCTGCTGCAGGATTATCTGAGCGCTCAAATTAGGCCGATCATATTCCTTGATATTTATATTGATCTCTCCTAATTTATAATTTTTCAAATATCTATCGTGAATATCTTTCTTAAGATCCTCTATTCCGTTTCCGCCTCGGCCGATAATGATACCCGGCTTGGCAGTGGTAATATTCAAAACTATCTTATTGGCGCTGCGTTCTATATTAACATTATCAACGCCGGCTTCTCTGAATTTTTGGGTTACATATTTCCTTACCATGACATCCTGCTGGATATTTTTTATATAATCTTTACCTGAGGCAAACCAAACAGAAGGCCATTTCTTGGTTATTCCTATTCTTATTACTTTTGGATTTACTTTTTTACCCATATCTATATTATTATATATATTATTTGCAAATTAGCGTATGGCTTAACCTGACTTTCTCTGGAAAAACTTACCGGCAAAACCTTTTTTAGCTCCGCTTTTGGCTTTTTCCTGGGAAGGAGCATCGGGTTTCTTTTTATTATCTTCTTCTTTCTTTAATTCTTTCTTATTTCCTTTGCCTTTTTTCTCCGCCTGCTTGGCCAAGTCTTCCAAATTCACCGGATCATCGACTTTCTGCTTCTTGGATTCAACAACACCGCTATCTTTTATTTCACCCAAAGTCAAAGCAATATGGCTAGTCCTCTTTCTGATCGGAGTAGCTCGTCCGTGCGCCCTGGGCATCCATCTTTTCATGGTCAATCCTTCATCAACTTTTATCTCCTTTACAAAAAGATTATTCTTGTCCAATTCATAATTATGAACGGCATTGGCAATAGCTGAATTAACTAACTTTGATACCGGTAAGGCCGCTTTCTTATTGATGAATTTCAACTGAGATAAGGCCTTGTTCACTTCCATACCGCGAACAGCATCCACTACCAAGCGTACTTTCTTGGGACTGATCTTTATATGTTTTGCACTTGCTTTGATATCCATATATATAAACAATTATTGATATTAACTTTAGCCCTTGGCATCAGTCTTGGCCATCTTTCCGCCATGAGAAATGAATTTCTTGGTCGGAGCGAATTCTCCCATTTTATGACCAACCATATTCTCAACCACCAAAACCGGGGTGTGGGTTTTGCCATTATGAACACCAAAGGTGTATCCCACCATTTCCGGAGTGATAGTACAAGCTCTATCCCAAACCTTTATCACGGTCTTATCTCCCGGATTCAAGGCTTGTATTTTTTTCAGTATTCTCGGGTTCACATAAGGACCCTTTTTTAAACTTCTTGACATATATTTTAGATAATTGGTTACTTGGTTAATTGATCACTTAGTTTTCTTAAATATACAACAAATTAACTATCTAACTAAGTACCTGAGACACTAACTTTATCTCTTTCTTCTTTTTCTTCTCTTGATTATCAATTTATCACTGGGTCTGTTCCTTCTGGTCTTAACACCCATAGCTGTCTTTCCCCAAGGGGTCTTAGGATTCTTCAAACCGATCGGTTGATTTCCTTCACCACCTCCATGAGGATGATCCACAGGATTCATGGCGCTTCCGCGAACGGTCGGTCTCCAGCCTAATTTTCTCTTTCTGCCGGCCAAACCGTATTTAATATGCCTTTTATCGGCATTACTAGCCGGTCCAATAGTACAAAGACAATCCTTCTTGACCAATCTAATCTCTCCTGAAGGCATTTTCAACTGTGCAAATTTACCCTCAACGCCCATCACGAAAACGGAATCTCCGGCGCCTCGAGCGATCTTGGCTCCGGCACCCGGGTTAAGCTCTACGCAACAAATATCAATACCGGCTGGAATATATTTAACAGGCATACAATTACCAGCTTTGATGGCGATCTTCTTCATGGAACTCATCACTTTATCGCCTACTTTTACCTTGGCCGGGGCGATTATATAGCTTCTGGCTCCGTCAGCATAAACCAACAAAGCGATTCTAGCACCTCTGCCCGGATCGTATTCAATAGCTTCAACTGTAGCCGGTATATCAAATTTGGTTCTCTTGAAATCAATAACCCTTGTTCTTTTCTTGACTCCGCCGCCTCTATGCCTGACTGTGATCCTGCCTTGATTGTTGCGGCCGCCAGATGTCTTTCTGACTTTGATCAAAGATTTTATCTTAGGTCTCTTGTTGGTGATATCGGAAAAGTCATCAAAAACAGCTTGTCTTCTTCCCGGTGTAATTGGTTTTACCTTTTTAATTCCCATATATTAACAATTTAACTATTTTTTATATTCCTTCGTAAATCCGAATAGTCTTACCTTTAGGCAAAGTCACTATGGCCTTTTTCCAATCTTTTCTTTTGCCCGTATATCTGCCTCTTACAACCTTTTTGCCTTTCATTTTTAATATATTAACACTCACTGGTTTTATTCCATAGACTTCTTTGACAGCCTGGGCCACCTCTATCTTATTGGCATCGGTGCAAACCTCAAAAGCATACTTGTTCAAGCTTGAAAGCTCGGTAGCCTTCTCAGTGATCAAAGGTCTTACCAAAACCCTATAAGCAATACCGCTGGCAACCTTACTATCCTTGCTGTCTTTTGAAGTCTTTACTTCCTGTTTGACTTCTTCGTTCTGATAAAGCTCTTTCATGCTTTTCTTGTCGTCTTTTTTAACTTCCTTTTGAGAAGTTTGCTTGCTTTTATCAGAATCTGTATTTTTTTTATTTGAAAATAAACCCATATTATTATTTCTTATATGTTTTCTCCAAACCCTTGACCGCATCTTCGGTCAATATTAATTTCCGATACTTCAAAAGGTCTGATAAATTGATATTATCCAAACAAATAATTTTTACTCCCGGCAAATTGTTCGCAGACAGCTTGATTGTTTCATCAGACTTGCCGCTTACGACCAAAATACTTCTCCTAGAGGTCTTCTTATCCTCTTTTTTCAAGATCTTATTTTCAATATTATTCAAAATATCGGAAAACAGCTTTGTTTTAGGCTTTTCGATCTCGAACTTATCTATAACAACCAAAGAATTATCAGCCAATCTGTCAGAAAGAGCCATAAAGATAGCCTTCTGTCTCATCTTCTTGTTGATCTTTTTGGAAAAATTCCTGCTTGAAGTCGGTCCGAAAGTAACTCCGCCTCCGATCCAGATCGGTGATCTGGATGATCCGGCTCTGGCTCGTCCAGTGCCTTTCTGTCTCCAAGGTTTGGCTCCGCCACCGCGAACTTCCGCTCTTCCTTTGGTGTGAGCTATAACCTGTCTTTCATTGCCCATTTGAGCAAGCAAAGACTGGTGCAGCAATTCACCCTTAACGGCAACTGAAAAGATATGATCTTTCAATTCTATATCCCCTGCCTTCTCGCCTTTCTGATTGTAAACATTTGTTTTTATCGACATATATCAAAAACTAATTCTTTTCTTCTTTATTCGCTTCTGCGCTTGAAGCTTCTTTCTTTTCTTGATCAGTTGTTTTCTCGGAAGCGCTTTCCTTTTTTTCTTCCTTATTTTCTGATCCTTCTTCTGTTTTTTCTTCCTGTTTTTGATCGATTTCCGGTTTCTTCTCCTCTTTGGTCTCTTCTTTTTTTGAAACTTTCAATTCTCCATCAGCCACTACGATAACCAGGCCATTTCTTCCTCCGGGAACCGCTCCTTTTATAAATAAAATATTATTTTCAAGATCTACGTCGGCTATCTCTAAATTTTTGGTAGTAACCTGCTCTCCGCCCATTCTACCGGCCATTCTCACTCCCTTGAAAACATGGGCTGGTCCGGTACAACCGATAGAACCCGGCATCCTCAACTGATCCTTGTTTCCATGAGTTTTTTTCGATCCATGAAAACCATGTCTCTTGACCACGCCGGCAAAACCTTTACCTTTCGAAATTCCGGTAATATCTATCTTATCACCGGCAACAAAATTATCAGCCGATATCAAATCTCCGATGTTCAATTCAGCCTTATCATCTATTTTGAATTCTTTTAAAACTTTAACTCCTTTTAATCCGGCTTTTTTCAAATGTCCGCTCTGAGGCTTTTTGGTCCTTTTTTCTTTACCTTTTCCAAAAGCCACCTGGACAGCTCGATATCCGTCCTTCTCTTCGTTCTTGACCTGAGTGATGGTGCAAGGTTCGGCCTGAACTTTGGTCACAGCCAATACCTTTCCGTCCTTCCAGATCTGCGTCATTTCGATTTTTTTTCCTATTATGAATTTCATAAATATCTTATTTTGGCAGAGGAAATCCTTTTTAAAAGAATTTCATACCTCTTAAAAACAAAAAACTGACCCTATTAGGAATATGGTCAATATACATGTTGCCTGAATTATATACTAATAATCGGTATTAGTCAAGCCTGGCCGACGATATCGGCCTAAGTTTCTTTTGTATATTGTTTTTCCTAATTTTACCTCCAAAATAACTAACAATTATCAATCAAAGACTATCCTTGCTTGCAAGGAGTTCTTCGAAAAATAATCGCTAATATTATTTTAAAAAACTTATTTCATCTTGATCTCGACGTCCACACCGGCCGGTAGATTCAAGTTTGTCAGATCCTCGATCGTCTTAGCGCTTGGCTCGACGATATCGATCAGTCTCTTGTGTATTCTTACTTCATACTGATCGCGAGCGGATTTGTTGACAAAAGTCGATCTGTTGACCGTATACTTGGTCTTTTCGGTCGGCAATGGTATCGGTCCGAAGATCTGGGCATTGCTTCTTTCAGCAGTTTCGATGATAGTCTTGGTCGATTTGTCGATGATCTTGTGATCAAAAGCTTTTATCTTGATCCTGATCTTCTGTTTAACATCATCTTTTTCTGTTGTTTTTTTCTCTTCTGCCATGATTTTTTAAATTATTTATAGACTATGTAGTCTTAGTGCAAATAATTATACACCACAACCCCTCACCAACTGGTGGTGAGGGGCAAGCTATATACTTATTTGATGATCTTAGCAACAACACCGGCTCCAACAGTTCTTCCACCTTCTCTGATAGCGAATTTCTGCTTCTCTTCCAAAGCGATAGGGGCAATAAGCTTAACGGTCAAATTGACGGTATCGCCAGGCATGACCATTTCAGTTCCTTCCGGCAAAGTGATCTCACCGGTAACATCAGTTGTTCTGATGTAGAACTGAGGCTTATAACCTTTGAAGAACGGCTTATGTCTTCCGCCTTCGTCTTTGGACAATACATAAACCTCGGCTTCGAATTCAGTGTGAGGAGTGATAGTTCCCGGCTTGGCCAGAACCTGTCCTCTTTCAACATCTTCCTTCTTGGTACCTCTCAAAAGGATACCAGCATTATCACCGGCTTGTCCGTTGTCCAACTGCTTGTTGAACATCTCGATACCGGTAACTACTGTTTTGGTAGTTTCATTGATACCAACTATCTCAACTTCGTCGTTCAAATTGATAACACCTCTTTCGATCCTTCCGGTAACAACAGTACCGCGGCCTTCGATAGAAAAGATGTCCTCGATAGGCATCAAGAAAGGCTGATCGACGTCTCTGGTCGGTTCTGGGATCTTTTCATCCAATGAATCCATAAGATCCATAACGGCTTTACCATATTCACCGGTAGGATTTTCAAGGGCTTGCAAGGCTGAACCTCTGATAATAGGAGCCTCATCACCCGGGAATTCATATTGTTTCAACAAATCCCTGACCTCTTCTTCAACCAAATCAATAAGCTCTTTGTCTTCGACCATGTCGCATTTGTTTAAGAAAACAACGATATAAGGCACACCTACCTGCCTAGCCAAAAGAATATGCTCTCTGGTCTGAGGCATAGGACCGTCAGTAGCGGCTACTACCAAAATAGCACCGTCCATCTGAGCAGCACCGGTGATCATGTTCTTAACATAATCGGCGTGTCCAGGACAGTCAACGTGAGCATAATGCCTCTTATCGGTCTCATACTCTACGTGAGCGGTAGCGATAGTGATACCGCGAGCCTTTTCTTCAGGAGCGGCATCGATCTGGCTTACATCTTTATCAGATGCAGTCTTACCATTAGCAACCAATACCTTCAGGATGGCTGCTGTCAAAGTGGTTTTACCATGATCAACGTGGCCGATAGTACCAACATTGACATGGGGTTTGCTTCGTTCGAATTTGTCTGCCATTTGGAATTCTTCACGGCCCCCGATATCTCGGGGTTTTTTGCCCTTTAAAAGGCAGGGCAACCAGCCGATAAAATTTAATTATTATTCTTTATTATTATTTACTTTTGAATTATTGTATATCTTCAGCTCTGTGTTTGATCTCTTTCGATATCTGCCAATTATTATCGTCAATTTTTTTCTTTGGCTTTTCTTGTTTTGACACAGGCTCTTCAGGTATTTGTTCAACCGGCTTCAGGTTCTCGGACTCATCATAATAATACATATTATCATCCTCCGCCTCTTCCATTTCTTCTTCATCATCATCGATATTTACAGACGCAAAATCACCCTCCAGGTCTTCTATTTCCTTATCCTTTTTATTCTCTTGCCAGACTCCTATATCGCGATTAATCTTATCAAGCAACTCTTCTTCTGTCAAGCTTTGAATATCATCTTCACCTAAGTAATCTTCAAAATCATTATCTGCTAATATTTCATATTCATCCAGATCCATCAAGACGATAGCCGAATCATCTTTTTCATTGACAACGATTATTTTGTCGCCTGTTCTTTTTGCTATTTCTATAGCTTTTTCCAATTTGCTTTTCATATTTTTATATTGATATTTTAACTGAAAAACGAATCGGGGTCAATCATCCAAACCTTATTCTATCCGTTCTTTTCCTGTATCTTTTCCAGAATATTTCTTGGAACTTCAGCATAATGCAGGAATTCCATAGTATAATTGGCTCTACCTTGAGACATCGACCTCAGGCCAGTCGCATATCCGAACATTTCAGCCAAAGGAACCTTGGCCAAAATAACCTTCATATTGCCTCGATCGGTCATTTCATCGACTTGACCTCTTTTGGAATTAAGATCACCTACCACGTTGCCCATGTATTCTTCCGGAGTAACCACCTCGACTTTCATTACCGGCTCCAACAAAACGGTCTTGGCTTTCGCACAAGCATCCTTAAAGGCGAATATAGAAGCCATCTTAAAAGCAACCTCGGATGAATCGACCTCATGATAACTACCGTCGAATACGGTAGCCTTGATATCCACCATTGGATATCCGGCCAAAACACCCTGGTCCATAGCTTCTTTCACGCCCTTTTCAATAGCCGGAACAAATTCTTTTGGAATAGCTCCGCCTTTGATCTCGTTGGCGAATTCAAAACCAGCACCCTCTTCCTGAGGTTCCAGCCTCAAATAAACATGGCCGTATTGACCGCGTCCACCGGACTGCTTGGCATATTTATGTTCCGCCTCAGCGGTTTCTCTGATAGTTTCTCTGTATGATACTTGTGGTTGTCCGATGTTGGCTTCGACATTGAATTCTCTTTTCATTCTGTCCACAATAACATCCAAATGAAGTTCTCCCATACCGGAGATCAAGGTTTGGTTGGTCTCTTCATCGCTCTCAACTCTGAAAGTCGGATCTTCCTCTGCCAATTTCTGCAAAGCCACGGCCATTTTATCCTGATCGGCTTTGGTCTTAGGTTCGACCGCGATCTGGATCACCGGTTCCGGGAAAGTGATGTTCTCCAAAAGAACAGGTCTTGATTCGGAGCACAATGTATTACCGGTAGTTGTATTCTTCAAACCGACAGCGGCAACAATATCTCCAGCATAGACTTCCTTAGCCTCTTCTCTGGAATTGGCATGCATTCTCACCAGCCTGCCGATCCTCTCTTTAGATCCAGTAGCCGCGTTGTAAACATAAGAGCCGGCCTCCAGTTTTCCGCTGTAAACTCGGACAAAGCAAAGCTTTCCGACAAAAGGATCAGTAGCTATCTTAAAGGCCAAGCCGGCAAAAGGCTCATTATCATCAGCTTTGACCAATATTTCTTTTTCTTCATCCTTGGGATCATGACCTTTGATCTCGGCCACATCGATCGGAGAAGGCAGATACCAGGAAACCGCGTCCAATACCGGCTGAACGCCGATGTTCTGCAAAGCTGTTCCGCAAAATACCGGATACACTTCATTGGCCAAAACGCCTTTTCTCAATGCGCTTTTTATCTCATCAACGGAGATCTCTTCTCCGCCCAAATATTTTTCCATAGTAGCCTCATCCTGCTCAACCACTTTCTCGATCATGTCAGATCGGAATTTCTCGACTTTTTCTTTCATATCGGCCGGGATCTCGATCTCTATCATATTCTCGCCGAAGCTACCTTCGAATTTGTAAGCTTTCTGTTCGATAAGATCTATCACTCCGGACAGATCGGATTCCGCTCCGATCGGCAATTGAACGGCAACTGCGTTCGGGTTGAGCCTTTCCTTGATGGAATCAAGGCTCATATAGAAATCCGCTCCCATCTTATCCATTTTATTCACAAAACACATTCTGGGAACATGATATTTATCAGCTTGCCTCCAAACTGTTTCTGATTGCGGTTCAACACCGGCCGCACCGTCAAAAACAGCAACCGCTCCGTCCAAAACACGCAAAGACCTCTCTACCTCAACGGTAAAATCAACGTGTCCTGGAGTATCAATAATATTGATCTTGTTGTCTTTCCAAAAACAAGTGGTAGCGGCTGAAGTGATGGTAATACCTCTTTCCTTTTCCTGCTCCATCCAGTCCATATCAGCGGCTCCGTCATGAGTCTCGCCGATCTTATGTTTCTTTCCTGTATAAAAAAGCACGCGCTCGGTAAAAGTCGTCTTACCGGCGTCAATATGGGCCATTATCCCGATATTTCTAATTTTTTCCAAAGCAAATTCTCTAGGCATAACTATGATCAATTAAAATTTATATTTTTTTAAATCAAATTTGAAAGGATTTTCTTGTTTGAACTAATTATAGAATTTCCTTGTTTGAGACAAGCTTTAGGCAAAACATGAGGATCTTTTGAGTCGTAGTAGAGCTACGACGAAAAAGACCGGAATGTTTTAACGACAAGATTGTCCAAAGTTATTTTTTAGAAGCTGGCTTTGCCAGTTTTAAAAAATAACGGACAAGGGAATTCTCTATTTAACGGGCAAAGTGGGCAAAAGCCTTATTAGCCTCAGCCATCCTATGCACATCTTCCCTTTTCTTGATAGAAGTACCCTCGCCATTGGAAGCATCCAGGATCTCCTGAGCCAATTTATTGGCCATTGTGGTTCCCTTTTTGGTTTTAGCAGCATCAATTATCCAGCGGCAAGCCAAAATGAATCTGCGTGATCCTCGAACTTGGCAAGGCACCTGAAAATTGGCCCCGCCCACGCGTCGGCCTCTGATCTCGACCAAAGGAGCGACTTTCTTTATCGCTTTGTTGAAGATATGCCTGGGGTCCTGTTTGGTCTCTTTCTTCAAGATCTCAAAAGCATCATAGATCACTGATTGTGCTACTGCCTTTTTCCCATCGTTCATGATGTAGTTGATCAATTTGGCGATATTCTGATCGCCATATTTCACATCACCCTCTATCTTTCTTTTTGGTGCTTGTTTTCCTCTCATATAAAATTAATAGATTAGTAGAAATTTATTTCTTTTCTTTTTTAGCGCCGTATCGGCTTCTTGAGTTCTTCCTGTTCTCCACTCCCTGAGCATCAAAAACTCCGCGAACCACGGAATAACGAACACCCGGAAGATCCTTAGGACCTCCACCTCTTACCATGACTATGGAATGCTCTTGCAAGTTATGCCCCATGCCCGGGATATAAGCAGTGACTTCCATACCATTGGAAAGCCTGACACGAGCGATCTTTCTCAAGGCTGAGTTAGGTTTTCTGGGGGTGGTGGTAGACACCTTGATGCAAACCCCTTGCTTGAAAGGAGCTCCCCTCTTGATCTCTTTTTTTCTGCGGTGCAAAGTATCAGAATTTATATGTAAAGCCAAAGTTTTTGCTTTTTTGGTTATTTTCTTTCTGCCTTTGCGAACCAGTTGGTTTATGGTTGCCATAAAAAATATAAAGTATTAAAACAAACCCGAATCATCGGGAATGTTCATTTAATTATTCCTTTTGTAATATTTGTATAAATAAATTAGCAAAGTTTACTGAATAAGTCAAGGATGCTAAAACCTGAAAAACATCAAAAACTCAAACATTCCCAAAACCACTGAAAAAATAACCGGAAAAATAAACATCACCAATATCAGTACCAAAAATAAGCCATATCTTTCCAAGGAGGCATATTTAACCTGCCACTTCAAAGGCAAAATAGCCGCCAATATTCTTGATCCATCCAAGGGTGGTATCGGTATCAGATTAAAAACCGCTAAAAGCAAATTTATCAAAACCACTATAAACGACAAGGAAAACAAAGATACTGTAAAGGATCCGGACATTTGATTGAGTATAAATTGATATTCTCCGGTAAAATAAGCCTTTACCAAGTCGATCTTCAAACTACCCTCAAGTATCAATAATCGGGAAATAACAGCAAAAACGACCGCTACCACCAAATTCGATATCGGCCCGGCTGCCGCCACCTTGGCCGGCCCCCATCTAAGATCCTTTAAACGCAGAGGATTGAAAGGTACCGGTTTGGCATAGCCGAAAATAAAGCCTGTGCTGAAAAAAAGCAAAGCCGGCAGAATGAAAGATCCGATCGGATCCAAATGGGCCAAAGGATTCATGGTAAGTCGGCCCATCAGCTTTGCCGTGTCATCGCCCAATTCATTGGCTGTCCAGCCATGCATATATTCATGGATGACCGAAGACATTATCAGGACCGCCAAAGTAAAGATCAAGAGAGATGAACCCATAGTTTATTTCTTTGCTGTCTTATTTTTAAGATTTTTCAGGCAACCGGTACAAACTTTCTTCTTTTCCCCGTCTATCTTCTTGGACTGGAGATTAAGGTCTTGTCTCTTCAATGTCTTGATATTAGAGTGAGACCTTTTAGCGCCCTTGGTTGAACCTTTGCCGCAAATATCACATCTTTTTGCCATATATTTCTTATAACACATAACGCGTAACTCATAACGCACTTTAATATTGTTGTGCGTTATATGTTATGCGTTATGCGGATATTAGTATTTTACTCTTTTCTTTTTACCTTTATAACCGGTACCGGCCGGAACCAGACAGCCGATTATAACATTCTCCTTTAAACCTTCCAAATAATCTATCTTTCCGGAAAGCGCGGCTTCTATCAAAACTCTGGCTGTTTCCTGGAACGAAGCGGCTGACAAGAAACTTTCAGTTGTCAGAGAAGCTTTGGTTATACCGGAAAGCAATCTATCTGATTTGATAGTCTTTCTTATCTTTTCACCTTGTCTGGCCAGAACCGTTTCTTCCACCACTTCTCCCGGAAGGAGTTGAGATTCACCCGAATCCTTGATAAGGAATCTAGAGAACATCTGTCTGGCAATGATCTCGACATGCTTATCATTCAAAGGCTGACCCTGGGAAGAATAGACGTATTGGATCTCTTTGATGATGTATTTCTGAACCTCCAAACGATCGCGCAGTTTATAAAGCTGCTGCAAGTCGAAACTACCGTCGGTCAAACGCTGGCCTTTTTCGACCTTGTCGCCATCCCCCACTAAAATATCCATGCCTTTCGGAATGATATATTCCATTACCTTTTTGGCTTGACTGGTGATCTTGACGAACTTCGGATCTATCTTAACCTTGCCCGAGTCTTTGACTTTTATCTCTTTCTTGCCAACAGTGAAGATAACATCGCCCTTCTTTACCTCGTCGCCATCTTTGACCTTAACATCGACTTTCAGATCTTTTTTGCTTACACCTTCCTGAGCTGATTTCTCCTCATTTACATAGGTAGTGAATTTATATTTTTCACTTGACTCGCCTTTGTATTCGATCTTCAATATCTTCACCTTCGGATTAGTGACCATCACCTCTTTGCCTTTTTCATCTTTTATTATCTTTTGCTCGGATTCTATCTTAACTCGGCCATCCACCTCTGAGATAATAGCTTTCTTCTTAGGAGTTCTGGCTTCGAAGATCTCCTCAACCCTGGGAAGACCTTGAGTGATATCTTCTTGCGAAGCAACACCACCGGTATGGAAAGTTCTCATGGTAAGCTGAGTTCCCGGTTCGCCAATAGACTGAGCGGCCACTATACCGACTGGGGTACCGATCTTGACCGGCTGGCTATTACCAAGGTCATAACCATAACATTTGGCGCAGATGCCTCTTTCCGAACTACAGTTCAAAACAGTCCTGATGGTCGCTTCTTCGATATCTTTATCCTTAAGCTTTAAAGCCATATTATCATCTATCGCTTCTCCGGCTTTGGCCAAGACTTTTCCGGAAGCATCTTTCAGATCTTTAGCCAAGAATCTGCCGGTGATCCTTTTTATCAAAGTCTCTCCCATTTCCTCGCTCTCTTTCTTGTATACAGTTACTCCTTCTTTATCACCGCAATCATCTTCGGAAATTATCACATCCTGAGAAACATCCACCAAGCGCCTGGTGAGATAGCCGGCGTTGGCTGTTCTTAAAGCGGTGTCGGAAAGACCTTTTCTTACACCATGAGAAGAAATAAAGTATTCCAAGACATCAAAGCCTTTCTTGAAATTTCCTTTAACCGGTAATTCTATGATGCCTCCGGAAGGAGAAGTAACCAAGCCTTTCATTCCGATTATCTGAGTAAGCTGAGCCCATGAACCGCGAGCACCGGATTCGATCATCGAATGGACCGGATTGCCCATGGTCAATTTCTGTTTACAAACCTCTGTGATCTTTTCCTTGGTATCGCTCCAGATCTCTATCACTTTACCTGAACGTTCGCTTTCAGTAAGCAAACCTTCATCAAATTGATCCCAAACTTCGATTATATGGCCTTCAGCTTCCTTGATCAGCTTGTCCACTTCTTCAATGTAGGGTATATCGCTCATACCGAAAGACCAGCCTGACTTGGTGATCAAAGCAAAGGCTTCATTTTTCAAATTATCAACGAATTCAACTGTTTCTTCCAAGCCATAAATACGCAGACAATCCCTTACCAAATTCTTCAGATCGCCTTTTTTAACGGTCTTGTTCACAAATCTCAACTTATCAGGAATGATCTCATTGAACAGAACACGCCCGACAGTTGTTTTGATCAGATCGCCTTCTTTGATCCTTACTTTGATAGGATCATGAAGCTTTATATATCCGTTGTCATAAGCCATCTTGGCTTCATTCTCGTCAGTGAAGGCTTTTAAGCTTTTATCATCTTCATTTATCTCTCCGCTCAACTCTTCGCCGATAGTGATATAATAAGAACCCCAAACAATATCCTGGTTAGGTGAAACTATCGGATCGCCGGTAGCCGGCTTAAGTAGATTTTTGGAAGAAAGCATTATCTCTGAAGCTTCCATGTTGGCCTCTTCGGTCAAGGGCACATGGACAGCCATCTGATCGCCGTCGAAGTCAGCGTTAAAAGCAGTACAGACCATAGGATGTATCTGAATAGCTTTACCTTCTATCAACGTCGGTTTGAAAGCCTGGATACCAAGCCTATGCAAGGTCGGAGCGCGATTCAAAAGCACATGGGCTTTACTCACTATCTCTTCCAAAATATCCCAAACCTCATCATGACCGGCTTCTATATATCTGGAAGCGCTTCTGACATTATGAACGATCTCTCCTTGTATCAATTTTGATATGATGAACGGCTTGAATAATTCCAAAGCCATTAATTTCGGCAGACCGCATTGGTCCAAGTTGAGCTTAGGATTGACAACGATCACCGATCGGCCCGAATAGTCGGTCCTTTTACCGAGCAAATTCTGCCTGAATCTTCCCTGTTTTCCTTTTAATGAATCAGCTAAAGATTTCAACTGTCTTTTTTGTCCGGTAGAAGCGACCACGGTCTTCGAAGCTCTGGCTGAATTATCGATCAAAGCGTCAACCGCTTCCTGAAGCATTCTTTTTTCATTTCGACAAATAACCTCGGGGGCGTTAAGATCGATCAGCTGTTTCAAACGATTATTCCTATTGATGACTCTTCTATAAAGGTCATTAAGGTCAGAAGTGGCGAAACGTCCACCCTCCAAAGAGACCATTGGCCTCAGATCCGGCGGTATTACCGGCACATTGGTCAAGATCATCCATTCCGGCCTGATGTTATTGGCATCCAAGCTCTTCAAGATCTTCAAGCGCTTGATCATTTTTTCCTTCTTGCTATCGACCGCATCTTTATAACTCTCATCAAGTTCTTTGATGGTTTTCTTAAGATCTATCCTGGAAAGGACTTTCCTGATAGCTTCAGCGCCTATGCCGGCTTCAAAAATATGACCGTATTTAAGGCTCAGGCTCTGATAGATATCTTCGGACACGATCAACATCGGCTTCAAATCTTTCAGCTCTTTTGATGATTCATTGAAATAAGAAGTAAGACTTTCCAGCTTCTCTTCCTTGGCTTTGGAAAGGATATCCAATTCTTTATTGATCTTCTCTTCCGCTTCCTTGGCGCTCAAACCTTCTTTGGTAAGTTTGCTTTTACTGGCTTTAAGCTCTTTTTCTTGTCTTTTGAAATCTTCAGTGATCGTTTTTTTCTTGTCTTTGAATTCCTGCTTGATCTGATCGATGGTCTGATTCTTCAATTCCTCATCGACATCGGTCACTATAAAGCTGGCGAAATAGATGACCTTTTCCAAAGCCTGCATAGACAAGTCCAATATCAAACCGATCTTGGAAGAGATCCCGCGCAAGAACCAGATATGAGAGCAAGGAGTCTGCAACTCTATGTGGCCCATTCTCTCTCTTCTCACTATGCTTCTAGTAACTTCTACACCGCACTTATCACAGATTATACCTTTATACCTGATCTTTTTGTATTTCCCGCAATAACATTCCCAATCTTTGGTCGGGCCGAAAATGCGCTCGCAAAACAAGCCGTCCTTTTCCGGTTTTTGCGTCCTATAATTAATGGTCTCCGGCCTAGTCACCTGGCCATTAGACCACTCCAAGATATCCTCGGGAGAGGCCATGCTCAGTTTAATGGCGTCGAAGTCGGATGTTTTTATTGGATTAAGCATATATTTTATATAGTTAATCAGGTACTTAGTTAATGGTTGATTAGTCCCAAGCACCTAATATACTAATTAACTAATTAACTTTTTTCTTTTTTGCTATCTGCCTCTTCTTTATCACTTTCTATTTCATCGTTTTTACTCTCAGCTTTATCATCTTTTCTTTCCGTTTTCTCTCCTTCATCGTTTTCTTCTCCTCCTAAAAGCTGGACATCCAACCCCAGGCCTTTCAACTCCCTTATCAAGACATTGAATGATTCAGGGACATTGACCTTCTTTATCTTCTCACCTTTTATTATCGACTCATAGGCAGCGCTTCTTCCTGGAACATCATC
>WJLG01000076.1 GCA_014728685.1 Candidatus Falkowiibacteriota bacterium | reverse complement strand
GGGGCGGGAGCGAAGCGGGGCGGGTATATATAAATCGCCTTTAGGCGTTCCATTCGTTATTTTCTTCATAAAAAGTTCGGATTTCGTTCAAGAGGGAGAGCAAAAAAAGAACACCCATATGGGTGTTCTTTTTTTGCTCGGGGACAGGGAGTCGAACCCCGATTGACTGGACCAAAACCAGCTGTCCTACCATTAGACGATCCCCGACTGCGTCCGCCTTAAAGAAGGCACGATCCAACCATATCATTTGAATAATCTGGGCGGATCGTGCCCGCCTGGCGCCTGCCTTTGGCGGGTCTTTTGATCGGACCTCCTTAAGCACCGATCGACGTAAACCAAAAACCACCGTTCGGTGGTAATATTACTTATATGATAGATAAAATTTCTAAATTTGTCAAAGTCTATCAAGTCTTTAAGACAAATCTATATGGCTTGTTCTTCCAAATTTCCCCAGCATAATCCACTCCTATTCTTGGAGTTCTAATAATATCTTTCTTAGCGATCACTTCCCCCCTATCCTCAACCCACAATCCGCTTTTAGGGCATATTTCCATCTTATTAAAACTGCGATCTATCTTTAAGTGCCTGGTTAGCTTTCCGGGACCATCAAAGCCTTCTACGCCTCTTATTAATATAGCGGCCGGGTAATCCTTTTCTCCAGTCACAAAATTGAGCATATTGTACATTCCATAGCAAAGATAAACATAAATATAGCCCCCTTCGGCAAACATTATGGCATTTCTATCTGTCATTCCGCGACTGGCATGAGAGGCTTTATCCCTAGGGCCGTCATAAGCCTCGACCTCAGTGATCATTAAAGCCATTTCTTTTCCATCAACTTTTTTTACCAAATATTTACCGATTAATTCTTTAGCCACTATTAAGGTCGGTCTTTTAAAAAAATCTTTTTTTAATATTTTAACACCCATATTTATTTTTTCAGAAAAAGCCCCCTTAAGCCGGGACTTTTGTAATTTGCACTTTGTAATTTGATATTTGATCTAAACGTTCGAATATCTCCTCACCGCCAAGAAGCTGGCTATGACGTTTATCAAGGCTATGCCAAGGAATTCCAAGCCGAAAATGATGATGAAATTGCTGTTGAAATAATTGATGATATTTATATTGTAGCCGACAAAAAAGGCCTCAAGATAAGGTTGAAGCAGGCTTAAGAACGGGTAGAAAACAGCTATGATAGCAACAATCCCAATAAAGGTGTACACCAGACTCGATATCATGAACGGCATATAAATAAAATAATAAGAAGCGCCGACCAGTCTCATAATGGCTATCTCCGTGCTGTGAGTATAGATAGCTACTCTAACTGCATTAAAGACAACCGACAAAGTGATCAACAAGAATATCATACTCAAGACCAATCCGGCTTGGCTTACTTTATCGGTCACTGAATTTATCCTTTCCAATATGGTTTTGTGATCGGAAAAATTCCTCGAATCGATCACTTCACTGTCCAGCTTGTTTATTTGATGAATAAGCTGATCCAAATGGTCAAGATTTTTCGGTTTTATCACCAAGGTCGGGGTCAAAGGATTCTTGCCCAGCTCCCGCAAAGCTTGCAGGATCTCCGGATTATCCTCATTCCTTTGCCTGAATATTTCCAAAGCCTCGGACTTTGATACGTATTCAACTTCTTTTACTTGCTCAAAATTGGAGATAGTAGCCTTTAGGGCATTGATCTCATTGTCTTCACTATCCGGATTCAAATACAAGCTGATATCGATCTTCTCTTTGATAGCATCTACGGCCGTATCACTGATCAATTTCACTATCACCAGCATATTTATGGAAAAAAGCGCCAATATCAAAATTATCACCGTTACGGCCGAAAGCCAAATGTTGCGGGTAATGTCTTGCAAGCTGAATTTTAAGATCCTAAGTAATGATAACATTTTTTTAGATTATATATTTGCCCCTTTCCCTATCACTGATGACTCGGCCGTCATCTATGGTTATGACTCGCTTATTCAATCTGTTGACTATCTCCTTATCATGGCTGACCAAAACTACGGTAGTCCCGAACCTATTGATGCTTAATAAGATATCTATTATGTCATTGGCATTGATAGCGTCCAAATTACCGGTCGGCTCATCAGCCAAAAGTACCTTCGGACTGTGTACCAAAGCTCTGGCAATGGCTGTTCTCTGTTTCTCTCCGCCGGATATCTCATGAGGATAGCGCTTCATCTTGTCTTCCAGGCCGACTATCCTTAAAACATGCGGAACTATCTTCTTGATCCTTCCGGGCTGAGCTCCGCAGACCTCCAAGGCAAAAGCCACGTTCTCGAACAAAGTTTTCTTGGGCAAAAGCTTATAGTCCTGAAATATCACTCCGATCTGCCTTCTTAAAAAAGGTACCTCCCGGCGGCCGATATTGGTAATATCCCAACCACCTATTATCACTTTCCCTCGATCGATCTTCTCTTCGCCTATCAAAGATTTGACCAAGGTGGTCTTACCCGAACCTGATTGGCCGACTATGGAAACGAATTCTCCCGGCTTGATATGCAAAGACAAGTCCTTTAGGACTTTGACTTTGGGATGATAGGTTTTGTAGATATTCCTGACTTTTATCATCTTAAATATATTTACTTGCTTAAGCTTAGGCCGTATCTTATCAATTCTTTGACCTCTTCCAAGCTCTCGGTCTTGGTTTCCGATCCAAGATCCACAACTATCACTTTCTGGCCGTTAGGACCGGTAGCTCTGGTCATCAAGCAATAGAGAGCTTCATTAAGATAGCCGGTCTTTGAACCGGTGATCTTTAAATTATTGGTTCTGGCAAACAGGTCATCGCGTATGAAATTATTGGTATTGCTGAACCTGAAATCCCTGCCGGTATTGATAGTGGAAAACTCATATTTGGACGCGATGCTTGCTTGGCTTATAACCGGATCCTTAAAAACCTCTTTTGTTATTATAGCATAATCATAAGCGGTCGTGACATTGTCCCAAGACAATCCACTCGGCTCGACAAAGCGAGTGTTCAAAGCTCCCCACTTCTTGACCGCTTCATTCATTCTCTTGATGAATTCATCTCGGCCGATGCCGCTGGCTCTTACCAGGCTCTCAACAGCATTATTGGCCGAAGAAACCAATGAAGCATAGATCAGGTCCTTGACCGTCACTACTTCACCGGCTTTCAATCTTAATTTAGCTGACTCCCAGGGCTTGCAATATTCATAATTGTATAGTTCATCCTGCTCATCATAGGCCACTTCCTTTTCCAAGCTGGTTTTGGTCTCCATAAAAACCTTAATGGCAACCAATTTGCTCAAAGAAGCCAAGGGTAATACTTTTTTTGAATCTTTTTCCATTATTACTTCTCCTGTTTCTTCATTTACCACTATTGCGGCTCGAGCCTTTAGCTCGGGCGCGGGACCTACGCCTCTTTCCGATATACCCAAAACCCGCCCTTGACTGTCCGGAACTACATACAACGGCTTGATGCTAACATTGATTATACCGGCTCCTATGGGAGCTATTTTGGAAAAGGCGACCTTATCCAGATCGATGACTCTATCCGGATGCAAAGCCCTATCCGGACCATAGTCATTGACTGTGATATCGACAAACTTTTCATTTTCCGTATTAAAAACTCTTAATCTTGATCCTTTGGGAAAATCGGGCGAAGCAGCGAAATTACCGCCCTTATAGGCATACCAGCTGGCATTGCCGCCGGACATCCTGGAATTATCAGCCAAGACCACTATCCTGGCATAAGGAAGATGGATCAACGAACGAACAAACTTCTCCTCTGGATAATCCCTGGTCGGCAGTTCGCGCCAAGTGCCGTAATTCTTGTCATAAAAGAAAACTCTTTTATAGTCGTCACTGGCTTTGTCATAAGAGAATTGGATATAAAAAGGCTTGTGGTTGTCGTAAGCTGATTTATTTCTAAACTCGAATTGATATATCTTGGATATCTTTTCCAGACTCCAAGGCATGGGCATCTCATCGGTGATCTCTTCACAATCAACCCTGGTATCCTGGTCGAGTATTCCCGGAACCAAAGATAATTTCAAATTGCCGGAAAAAGGAGAGACAGTATAGCCCTTGGCTATGGTTTCTTTGTCCAGATAAATACTGAAATCTTCATGGGTTTTTTTAGCCAGTGGAGTTTCAACTGATATTTCTTCAGCCGCCTCAACCGTTCCACCATCATCAAATTTGATCGTGTCGGCAGCAACTGCCCAAGCGTTTTGAACGGGCAATACCAGACCAACAATGAATAGGATTGTTAATAATTTCAAAAGGGTTTTTTTTCTCATCGTTTTCATATTCACTTATAAGTATTGATTAATATCTTAATTTTTTGTATTATATTCACATTACTTAAAATAACTAAACTTTATCGCCGATGTAGCTTTAATTGGTAGAGCAATCCCCTCGTAAGGGAGAGGTTGCCGGTTCGAGTCCGGCCATCGGCTCAATATTTCAGGGGCTTAAAGCCCTTTTTTGCTTTGAAAGAAAAAACGCCACCATAGTTGAGGATTGGAAAGGTCTCCGACTTCCTCTTGCCTGTCCTTGACCTGGCTGCTAACTCCGGCTACATAGCCCTTAGTATCGACTACTACCACTTCTTCTCCCGGCTTCTTCAGTCCCAGACTTAACCTGGCTTGCTCTTCTACAAATTGATCTGATTCCAAATAATTGATTATTTTTTTCAAATTCTTATTACTTGATTCCAATTTCGATATCTCAGACTCCAGGTCCAATATTTCCTGGTCAATGGTATATTTTTTACTGATATTTTTCGATATCGGGATGCTGATGGCTATAAATACCGCCAAAAGCCCCAAAGCGAATGTCTTCGGGTTAAATAATATTCTAATGATAATATTTGACTTTTTTCTTCTCATGATACTTTTTGCTCCTTGATAACGAAGTGGGCCTTGGCCACTTCTGTCAATATTATGCTGAATAAGGCTATACCTCCTATTAAATACCAATTATTGAATGATAGACTTTGAGTTGAAAGAATATCCTGGAAAAACGGCAAATAAATAGCCAGCAACAAAAGGCAAAGACTGATGAAAGTAGCTCCCACCAAATACCAATTCCTAAATGGATTTATCCTCCATATCGGCTGACTCAAACTTCTTAGACTATAGATGGTTGCCAAAGATTTGAATCCCAGGACCGCAAAGAAAATACTGCGTAAAAGCGCTATATCATATCCGTTCCTGTACATCCAAATAAAGATCGCTAAAATTATCAGATCACGCACAAGCCCTACTCCGAAAATTATTATCTTCATTTCCGTATCAACTATATCGGCACTTTTGGATATAGGTTTTCTTTTCATGGTTCCGGGAGCTCCTTTTTCAAATGCCAATGAAAAATGAGGTAAACCGTCATTGATTATATTGATCCATAATATCTGGGCTGGCAAAATAGCTAAAGGTGTACCGAAAACTATTGAGCCAACAACCAATATTATCTCCGAATAAGCGTCGGATACCAAATAGGTAATGACTTTCTTGATGTTGGAAAAAATTATCCTTCCTTGCCTGACTGCGGAAACGATCACTTTGAAACTATTGTCCAAAAGGACTATATCTGAAGTTTCTTTGGCTATGTCGGTGCCGGTCCCCAGAGCGATCCCGATGTCAGCCGCTTTTAGGGCCGGGGAGTCATTAATACCGTCGCCGGTCATGGCCACAACCTCATTCTTGGCCTGCAAGGCTTGGATTATCCTTAATTTATGATGCGGACTCACGCGGGCGTAGATACTGATCCTGCCTACAACCTTTTTCAATTCCTCATCATCTATTTTGTCCATATCCTCGCCGGTCATGATATTTTCCAGCTTAGCCTTCAGGCCGGCTTCCTCAGCTATGGCCATAGCTGTCAATTTATGATCACCGGTGATGATGACGGATCTGATCCCCGCTCGAGAAGTCTTTTTGATAGTTTTTTTGACGTCGGAGCGCAAAGGATCCTTAAGAGCGATAAATCCTATGAAAGTCAGATCTTTGTCTATTTTCTTCCAATCTTTTTTCTTGTTTTCAGGATCCCAAGAAACATTCTTCAGGTCGCGAATAGCCACTCCGATCACACGCAAGCCTTTTTTGGTAAGTTTCTCATAATTGCGGTGCAGTTTTGTTTTAGCTGCTTCGTTCAAAGCGGATTCTTTGCCTTTATGATAATAATATTTGGATTTAGAGATCAATATTTCAGGAGCTCCTTTTTCATACAACACCAAAGAACTTCGGCCTTTTTTGTGCAAAGTGGACATGAACTTCGTATCCGAGGAAAAGGGTTGCTCATCTATCTTCGGCTCTTCTTTCATCAATCTTTTTCTATCCAGGCCTGACTGCAGTGCAGAAGACATCAAAGCCGCTTCGGTAGGCATGCCAATGATCCTAAATTCCTTCAAATTATCATCGGGATTCTCGATCACCGCATTGTTGCACATCATACCTGTCTGCAAGGCCAAGCTGACCGCTTTGGCCTCTCCTTTGGCCTGTCTTGAGCCTTCACTACCTACTTCGAATTCCTTTTCACCGATCACTATTTGGGAAACTGTCATCTTTCCTTCAGTAAGCGTACCGGTCTTGTCGGTACAAATAACTGTTGTCGATCCCAGTGTTTCAGCCGCTACCAATTTTCTGGTCAAAGCCTTTTCTTTTAAGATCATTTGCATTCCCAATACCAAAATAAAGGTCACAGAAACAACCAAGCCTTCCGGGATGGCAGCCACAGCCACAGCCACACTGATCAAGAACATTTCAAAGAACTCCCTGCCTTGGAGCAACCCGATGACCATTACCAATATAGATACTAATATAACGATTATTCCCAAAAGTCTGGAAAATGATGCCAGTCTTGATTGCAGCGGCGTTTCTTCTTCTTTGGTGGCTTTCACAAGTTCGGATATTTTTCCGATCTCGGTATCTTTTCCGCAAGCCGCAACCACAGCCAACCCTTTGCCGCTAACAGCCACTGTACTGGCGTAAACCATATTTTCCCTATCAGCCAAAGGAGCACCTTTGTCTATCGGCTTCAAAGATTTGGTCGAGGGAATCGATTCACCGGTCAAATTAGCCTCATTGACTTTAAGGTCGGCGACTTCTATCAAGCGAGCATCAGCCGGAATTCTGTTTCCAGCCTCTATGACGATGATATCTCCGGGCACAACTTGGCTTGAATCGATCTCAACTTCATTTCCATCACGCATGACCAGAGCCTTATGTTCAACCATTTCTTTTAATTTAGAAAGAGCATTATTGGCCTTATTCTCTTGAATAAAACCAATGACGGTATTCAAAGCCACTGCGATGAATATCACTCCGGCATCCACGTATTCCTGCAGGAGCAAAGATATCAAACCGGCTCCCAATAAAATATAGATCAAAGGACTTTTGAATTGAGAGATAAAGATCACCAAACTGGATAAAGGCTTCTTATCTTCAAGCTTATTGGCTCCGTACTTTCGCAAACGAGCCTTGGCCTGCTCTTTGCTTAATCCGTTCTTCTTTGTTTTTAACTCAGCTAAACAGCTCTTTATCGAGCATGAATGAAAATTGAACATAAATACCAAAAAATAAGTGATTCAGATACACTCTTGCATTATTATTATAACACAAAAAGAGCTTTATAAATAGCTCTTTTATTGATACTTTTTTAAACTAATCAGCGGCATTAATCTCCTTGGTCTCATATTCCCCGCTTTTGCCCTTGGGTGTTACTAAGAACCCCATATATTTGCCTAACATCAAACGAGTTTGCGAATCAATGGCCGGGAAAGTTCCAAATATCACTATGCTTAAAGGCAAAAGCAACCACTCTAAAAGAATGAGTACTCTTTTAAAAAAACCAAATTTCTTGGGCTTGGGAGGCATAAGCAGGGTCGACATGATAGCTGAGAGCAAAAGTCCGGACATGGCCAATGTCATCAAAGTCCTAGTGACTACCGGTAAGTTGCCGGATAAGACCGTAGCCTTAAAATTGTCTCCGCCAAGAATAAGCGGCATCCAGCCGATCAAAGCGATGATCAAAGCATTGGTTGCCCAGGAATGAAAGCCATGTATCTGCACCCAGATACGGCCTAAGAATTTTGCCTTGGGTATATTCTTCCAACGTTTTATCGCATTGAAGAAAAGATAGGGCAAATTCTCCACTCCCCAGCCCCAACGGCGCTGCTGTTTGTATAGTCCTTTCAGTGTGGTCCAAGTATTCTCAACCTCGATCGAGTCCATTGATATTGGGAAATACATCGGCACTACTCGATAATTGCCATTGTAATAGCAAAAACAATGCCAGAATATCCGAGAATCTTCAGAAACCATGCTGGTGGACCAAAATCCGACATCCAAAAGCGCCTTCCAGGTCATTGAATGTGAAGAATAAGTGGCCAGCTTCTCGACCCTGATCTGCTGCATCATCTGCCAAAAAGTATTGGAAGAAGCCGCCACGCGCGAAAAAAAGGGCACTTCCCAAATATTATTATGATAAAGAGGTATGGGCTGATAACTAGCCCGATAAGGGTCAGGTACTGTCAAGAACAGATAAGTAAGGCAGGCGAAATATCCGGAATAAACCACAGTATCGCTATCGAACACGCTGACCAGCAGATCATCTTCATTATAGCCTTCTTTTTCTATTATCTTTTCCTTCACTTCTTTGGCCGCCCAAGCCTGGTTAGCGCCCTTGCCTTTTATCTCTCCTTCTATTCCGTCCGGATGAACCGTGATCAAAAACCTATCAAAATAGCCGGCAAATTCCTGTTCGATCCTCTTGGCTGTTTCCTGCGCCTTATTGCCGGCCCTACCCTCAGATGCCAACACAACTATCATCTGCTTTTCGTCAAAAGGATCATCGATTATCGCCTGAAAAGTCGCTTTCAAGATATCATACCCTTCCAAAACAAAAGGTATTATTATCAAATGTCGGACATCTTTGTAGGAAACCCCTTTGCGCGCCAAAGAATTAGACGGCAGATCATCGATGTTGCCCGCTTCCAAGTCTTTGCATTTTGACAGCCAATCCATCTTCCGATGTTTTTGCATCCGGGAAAAAGAAACTATCAAATGAACGCCCAGATAAAGCACTAAAAGCAACCAATAGATATCAAAAAGTATAATAAAATAAGCTACCCAAACCGGTTTTAAATAAGACAAAATAATAAGACCAAGCAATGTCCCCCAAGATAAAAAACCGGGCAATATCTCAAAGAACCTATAGAGTCTTTTATCACCACCTTCTAACTCGGTTGCTTTGCCTATTTTTAGATAATCTTTCATAGTTTGCTAAAATATTCAAGAATACACCATACCATATTCATAAATATTGGCAAGAGTGCAAATGGAAAAAGGATCAAAGATCCTTTTTAATGATAATATCAATCGAATATTATATCCTCATCTTCTTCAAGATCGTGCTTCCCCGGCTCTTTGCCGTTTGTCTGAGGAGATTCTTTTTCATTTGGACCGGCCGAAAATTTTCGGGCAACATCTCGGCCTTTTAAATCTGATAATGATATCCAATCAGAATCTTTTTTCTCCTTATCTTCTTGGCCTTGATTGATCTTTTCCAATTGCGAAGGCGAGATATCGGCAAGAAAATTATTTCCGGAAATCCCCCCTTCTCTTTTCTTTTTTTTCAATTCTGAACGGCAATCACGGCAATATATGGGCCTAACTCCATCCGGAATGAAATTCACAATGGTTTTTTTACCACAAACGGAACAATTGACCTCATTGCCATTGGTATTTCTCGATGCCGCCGGCCTATCTTTTTCACCAGCTGGCTGCTTACCTTCTTTTTTCTGAAAATTATCATTCTTCTTTTGTGCCCGGAAATCATCCTTGGCTCTTATCTGCTGGGGGCTATTCTTGCTTGGTTGTTTTACTTGTTGTTTCTTATTAGGATCATCCTCAACAAAATGGGTACGCATTATATCGTCTTCAACAGTCTTTCTATCCTTGGCATAATACTGGCGGGTATACTCCACGCATTTATCAAAATTGCCGGTGATCTCATCTTTGCTCAAAGGCATCAAGCCGCGAGCGGAAAATGGCTCCGAAGCCACACCATCGATCATCAGCTTGAGATAAAACTCGTACTTGGGAATGTTTAGAATGTCTTCCTGCATAAAGGTCGGGGAAAACTCCTTGACCAATTCCTCGGCATCGGTAGCACCGACCCGGAAGCAGACCATGGTCCCGACATTACCAAAAACAGCTGCTCGAACATCCTCGCTCAACTGCTCCATATATTGATGGGCCATGATCAGATCAAGATGATATTTTCTCGCTTCAGATAAAATAGTGGCAAAACTCTCGGTGCTGAAATTCTGAAATTCATCGATATAAAGATAGAAATCCTTTCTTTCCGATTCAGGTATATTGACCCGGCTCATGGCGGCCAATTGGATCTTAGTGATCATCATGGCTCCCAAAAGAGCCGAATTGTCTTCTCCGATATGACCTTTACTTAAATTCAATATCAATATCTTGCCGGAATCCATTACTTCGCGCATATCGATAGCCGATCTTTTTTGCCCGACTATATTCCTTATCAAAGCGCTGGATAAGAACTGTCCAACCTTGTTTTGTATAGGAGAAACCGCTTCCGAAGCGAACTTATCGGCATAGCCCGCAAATTCCTTTTCCCAGAAAGCCCTAACCACCGGATCCTGGACCGAAGCCATCACCTTTTTCCTGAAGGATTTATCAGAAAGCATTCTTACGACGCCCAAAAGCGTGGAATCCGGATAGTCCAAGATAGCTAAGATGGCGTTTCTCAAAATATATTCCAATCTCGGCCCCCAGGAATCAGCCCAAAGTTTTTTGAAAACCCCAACCAAGCCAGAAGCGACCAAGTGCCTGACCCGCACATCCACTTGTTCCACAATATTGAAAGCGATCGGGAAATCCATATCAGCCGGATTGAAATAAACGACATCCTTGATCCTTTCTTCCGGTATATACTGCATCACTTTTTCCGCCAAGTCACCATGCGGATCGACCACAGCCACGCCTTTTCCGGCCCGGATATCATAAACGATCATATTCTCCATTACAGTGGATTTCCCCATTCCGGTCTTTCCGATCAGATACATATGGCGCCGCCGATCGTCTTCTTTGATACCAAATTTCTGCCTTCTGTTCCTGAAGGTGGTTTCGGCAAAAACTGTTATATCATCTTGATACATAATGTATAAAAAATAGTTTAAAAATCTAACTTATCCAATAGGGAGATTACCCGGAGGCGCTCCTTTTTCATCAACCGGTTCTTTTTTCGAATCTTTTGAAATACCGTCTTCTATGAAGATATCATCATTTTGATCTTCCGAAGACGATCTCTCTGTTTCTTTTTTAGGCGCAAATTCTTCCTCGTCTTCAGGTCCGCCGCCGAATAAAGGCTCAACCACGTTCTCACCGACTATCTCCTCGGCTTGAGGTAAAGTCATTGGCGGCTCAGCCTTGCGTCCCGGCGCCTTTTGGATCAAAGGAGCTTTGACCACGCCTTCATTTGGAAAATGCCAAAGAGTAGCCAGCTCTTCCACGTTCAAAAATCCGGGCACCCTACCACCCCAAGTGCTTCTATTTATGTAATTCCTAAAAATATTATTCTTTCTTTTATTTTTTCTCTTTTCAGCAAACAAATATGAGGCAGTAGTAGCCGTATAGCTCATATCAGGTTTAAGGTTGTTCAGATCCAAAGCAGCGAATTGTTTCATATAGCCGACAAAGCCATTGACCACTTTGGCCCTTTGCATAACATCTTTTTTGGCCAGATAGACCATCCTGATCTTAAAATCAAAAGCAAAATGAGCGGTTTTAGCTTCAATGCTCTCGACCTGCTTCTTCTGCTTGGGCTTCAAATTCATCATTCTCAAAGGATCGGCATCCTCGGTGGCACTTTCAGATGCTTCCGAGCCGCTTACGGCTGATCCGACCGCCTTTATTATATCCAGCAGAACATCAGCGAGCTTTCCGAAAATATTCGGACCGCCCCCGATCTTTTCTCCTAAAATATTAGAGACTTCTCGATCGCATCTCTCTATCCAGTCAAATCCGGTCGGTATGACGACGATCTGATACCAAAGCTGCTCTCCTCTTTTCAGACTGCTGGTAAGATCCATTAAGGTCGCCATCGGATCCTTGAAATGAGTCTCCGGTTCTCCGAATTGATGCTCGAATTCTTTATAGGTTTTGATCGGATAGGCCGGCGGCTTAGCCTGGATGAATTCAGCCCCCCAGAGATCATACTCCTCATTGGGAAAACGCAGATCAGCGAAATCATCAGTATAATCATCCACTTCGGTTATTTCGGCATCCGGATACTGGGAATAAACAGCCGATTCGACCAGATTCCTAAAAGCTACCGGTGTATGGATCACGAATTGCGTATACCCCTCGATACTGATCACCTCAAAACTGAAAGCCAATTGGAATTTACCTTCCCAATATTTCTCTATCAGGTTGATAGAACCATGGGCTCCGGCCAAATAGGAAAAAAGATTCTCAACTGCCTTAGGCGACTGCTCATTGCCTCTGGGTATATCAATGGCCAATAAAGTGTACTTGGCATTTTTTTCACCCCATTTGATGTTGATATGATAGATCCAAACCTGCAAGGCTCCCCATAAAAAAACTATAGCTAAAGGTATCCAGCCGAAATAAAAAAATAACCTGGTCAAAATAATTTCCGGGGGCAAGCTTAAAAAATCGCTTATGAAACTAAGGTCAATTACTATATCCATTGTTTTACCAATCCATAAAAATATGAGCTTTCAATTTTGGCTGCTCGCTTATATTTTACCATTTTTAGCTATGATTGACAAACAAAAAAGCCCTTTAAAGGCCCGTTGTTCAAGTATAAAATAAATTATTTACAAAAGCCAAGATCGCAAACCAACCCTTTTTTAGGATCGCAATCATAACCAAGTCCGGCTTCCTCATTGCAACAAGGCTGATTGGCGTTTCCGCAGATAAAACAGACGTTATTATTGTATAAATGTCCGGGCAAACATTCCTCCCCCTGACTACAAGCCCTTAAGCCTTTTGAGCCGCAAAGAGAACATATTCCCGATAAACACTCAGATCTTTGGCCTTTGCCCGCTATACAGGGATCTCCGCTCTGACAGCAGGGATTGCCGTCCAAACCGCAAGCGACACACTGTTCATCCAGGCAAGCCAAACCTTCACTGCAGGCATCGCCTCTAAGGCAGCACATATCTCCTTCCTCTCCGCAACTCCTGCAATTGCCGTAATGGCACAGCAAGCCTTCATTGCAAACATTGCCCTCGCAGCAAAATTCTTCTTCTGCCCCGCAAGTACATTCATCAGCGCAGTAATTCCTTTCCGGATCATTAGGGTCAATGCAGCATTGCTGGCCGAACGAACAAGCAGGCTCAGTATCACAGCATCTTAAATAATCAAATCCGCATTCACTCCCCAATAATACCTCTGGTTGGTTGGATACATTTTGAATTTTTTTATCTTTTTTTAGCCAAAAAAAACCAAAAGCCAACAAAACTATGACCAATATGAATATAACTGCTCTTTTCCACTCGAATTTCATATATTAATTACTATTCAAAACCGCCCCGATCATCTAAGGGGGCGGTTTTATAATAACATTTGTTGGAAGCTATTTCAATATTTTTTCCACATCTTTGACCTCTTTCAAAATCCCTTCTTTGGCATCATCTATTTTCCTGTCTATCTCTTTTTTCAATCCATCCTTGGAAGCTTTGGTCATCTTGGTGCTGTTTATTTCCATTTCGATCAATTTCTTAGTGTTGGATAAATTCTTCTCCAGAACTTGTTCTATTTCCAGTGTTTCTTTTTTCAATTTTTTCCTAATAAAGACTGCCAAGTAAACCACTAGGATCGCGATCAAGACTACCATAAACAACAGACTTACCAATACTGTAAAGTAATTTATCACAAAAGATCCGATCTGGGCGAATATCGGAGCTGAGACCAAGAAGCTCACCCTGGGGCTGTCCTGACTATGAAGACCATTCGCATTTATCGCTTTGGCCCAAGCCGTATAGCGACCATCAGCTAATTTCTCATCTACCACCAAGAACCAGTTGCCGTCTTTATCAACCTCCACTCTATGAGTAGTAAATTCTCCGCCTTCTTTTTCTGTATATACTTCTACAGATACATCTGGCAAGGCCGTTCCACTAATGAAGAATTTGTCACCGGGAGAGATTTCAGCCGTATAATCCTTTATCTCCGGAGCAGCTATGGTTTCGACCTTGAAACTAACCGTGGCCGAAGTCACATTATTGGCCCTATCATAAGCTCTGACAATTGCCGTATGCTCGCCCAATTCCTCATTCTCGACTTTAAAAGTGCTTTTATCTGAAGTAAGAACCATTGGCTCGGCTTGAAGATCATCTATTACGATCTCGTATCTATCAATGCCGGCAAGCTCATCCATGGTTTCGAATTTTAATATCGGCCAATCATTCTCAACTTGTTCCACTTGTATTTCAAAAGCTTCGGGAGGCGTATTGTCGGAATTTACCCTGAAATCGGTAATAGTCCCCCAGCGCCCTTTGTCGTCCTGGAATTTAATATGAAAAAACCAATGGCCATCCTTTTCTATGGGATATTCCTTGCTATCGTACAAACCGTCGGACAAAGGTCCCGGATTGGCGGTCTCATTGTTGTCAAAAGCCAAGCTCACGCCTTCGACCCCGTCCGGTAATTCCCAAGAGAATTCAGCTTTCTTCCCTGAAAACCATTTATTTTCATCCGGATGCGTCTTAGAGCTTACTTTAGGCTCATTGTAAGTAGCTCTTTCAACCGGCTTTTCTTCTTTTTTAGGAATATTCTGGCCGTCTTGTTTCGGTCTAGGAGCCGGTGTTTCTTTGGGCGCCTCCACTTTAGGTGAAATCGTATAATTACCGCTACCCATTGATGACAAGATATTCGTTCCTTTGCCGTCATTGGCCAAGACATATCCTGAATTGAAGCGGACTCCACCAGCTCCGGCTTTCAATGATTGGAAGGTAATAGTACAGATAGTTCCGCCACTGCCAGTATAGCCCGGATGAGGCACTCCGCCGGCAAAGCTTATGGTACCGCCTCCGTTGTTGAAGGTCGGCTGGGTAGTCCAAAGATTAAAAACCGATCCTCCGGTCGAAATCCCGACCACCTTAAGAACGTCTTTGTCAAAAGATATTCCTCCTTGGGCGGCATTGATCGCGGCTCCATTGGTGTTTACTCTGACGGTCACTGAAAATCTAGCGCCGACAACATAAGTTCCGGACGATGGCGACAAATAAAGAGACGCTGAAGCGGCTCTAGCTGTCATTGGCGGCAATATCAAAGAAAACAAAAATAAAACCGACAATATAATTGATGAAAATCTTTTCATATTCCTCCTTTTTAGAAGTTGTTATTTAAAATTATAGCTTTATTTGTAAAAAAATTCAAATAGTTCCCGACTTATCTTCTCTTCTTTATCTTAAAAAACAACACCAACAGAAAAACTATCAGGACCATCAGTAAAAATAAAAGTAAATAGCCGACAGAAAAATATTTTCCCTTAGTCGAAATCACTTGATGTTTCTTGAGTTCCTCATTGTCATACTCTACCACCCTGCTGTTTCCGGCTTTATCCACCGCTTTGATCTTGATGATGCTTTTCATTTCTTGATCCTCTAGAAGATAAGGCGATTCAGCTATTTTCCAGTTCGGCTCCAACCCATCTATCTTGAATATATTGAAAAATTCAGGCAACCAGCTTGTCTTTTCCAGATCGTCTATCTTGATCTCAGATATCTCATAATGATCGATACCGGTCTGCTTGTCAGTGGTTGAGAAAGCTGCGAATTTCTTATTCTGATGTTCATAAATATTTACAACGAACGGTTCCGGCAGAATGCTGTCTTCTTTTAATTTCTCTTCCCATTGATCATCCTCAGGCACAGATCTCTCGTCTATTCTAATATTGGAACCTGAAAACTCCAGATCGGTTTCCGTACCCAGACCGTCATTCAAAAACAAACGCGAGTCTTCGGAAAAATTTATCCAAGCACTTTTGAATTCTCCCTGAGGGACATCAGCGGCTTTAAAGATTATCTCTCCTAAAATATTACTTTCTCCTGCATCCCCTGCTATTTTTCCACAATACCCTCCGGGAATCCCTCCGGAAAAGACGATCTGCCTATCTCTATTGATCAATGAAGCTGCTTCTTTTCCCGGACGCTTTGTCCATAAGGAAAATATCGATTCAGCAACTGAAAATTCCTTGAATTCCAAAGAGTCGGAAAAATTCAAAACGATCTCGCCTACATTTATGCACTCATCGCTGCCAACTTCTAGTTTAACCTTAACTGAAAAAACATCCCCGGGAAATACAGCCTTATTG
>WJLG01000075.1 GCA_014728685.1 Candidatus Falkowiibacteriota bacterium | reverse complement strand
GAATTTATGAATAAATATATTTTGGAAATAATAGTTTTTATCTGTGGAGCGTCTTTGATGACCTTGGAGCTGGTCGGCTCGCGGGTTTTAGCTCCTTATGTCGGGACCTCCATAATAGTTTGGACCTCTTTGATCGGGATCATTCTCGGTTTTTTAAGTCTGGGATACTGGTGGGGAGGCCGGATCGCCGATAATAAGCCGAGTGAAAGGACATTGTCTTTTATTATCTTCTTAAGTTCCTTCTTTGTCTTTTTTATCATCATTGCTAATTCCCACATATTATATTTCATCCGAGAGAGGATAGAGAGCGTTTATGTCGGAGCGGTTTTGGGAACGCTCACTCTTTTTGCCATACCCAGCTTCCTTTTGGGTATAGTTTCTCCCTATGCGATCAGGTTGAAGATGAAAAGTTTAAACTCTTCCGGCAAGACTGTCGGCAATCTTTACGCCATTTCCACCATCGGCAGCATAGTCGGCACTTTTTCCGCCGGCTTTTTCTTGATCCCATTTTTAGGCACTATCAAGATCCTTTATTTGATCACTATACTTTTGGTATTAGCTTCGCTTTTGGTGGCTGTTAAGCATTATTTCAAGATCAAGGCAGCCAGCATCTTGTTGTTCGTAATCTGTTTTTCAATGCCTTTATCTTTCAATGCAGCCGCAGAGACCGATGATCTTATTGATATCGATACCAAATATAGCCGTATTTGGCTTTATCCCAGCAAGGCTCCGGATGTCCCTCGGCCGGTTTTGCGTTTGACCACTGATCCTTTTTCCGTCCAATCGGCAATGTTCTTGGACCGGGATGATGACCTGGTTTTTAAATATACGAAATATTTTCGCCTGGCAGATCATTTTGATCCTGATATAAAAAAGGCCTTGATGATCGGAGGAGCGGCTTATTCATATCCGAAGGATTTTTTAAAGAAACATCCTGAAAGCGAGCTGACGGTAGTGGAAATAGATCCGGGCATGACCAAGATCGCGCGTGAATATTTTAATTTGTCCGATGATCATCGGCTCAGGATCGTCCATCAAGACGGCCGAGCGTTTTTGAACAAGAACAAAGAAAAATTCGATGTCATTTATATGGATGCTTTTACTTCGAAATTATCAGTACCTTATCAATTGACGACTCGCGAAGCCATGCAAAGAATCTACAATAGCTTGCAAGATGACGGCGTGTTCATATTCAATATTGCCTCGGCTTTGGAGGGCAAGAAAAGCAAGTTCCTACAAGCGGAATTCAAAACCTGTCGATCTGTCTTCAAACAAGCTTATGTCCTGCCAGTCGATACTTTTAAAGCCGAGAAAGTGCAGAATTTGATATTGATAGCTTTCAAGCATGATCATGAAGTCGATTTTTCAAGCGATAACTCTGAATACAATGGTTTTCTCTCCAGACTATGGCAAAAAGATATCGATACCGATCTGCCGATATTGACCGATGATTATGCTCCGGTGGATCATTATATTAAAAATTTGATAAATTGATCTATGAGAAAGATATTTTTTTTGATCGTGATTTCATTGTTTCTGCCATTTTTTGTTTTAGCGCAAAACAGCCAAGATAAGAATGACCGGGCTTTTAAAGCCGAAGTTATTGAGATCGTCGAGGAAAAGGACAGTCAATTGCCGGGTGGGAGCAGGACTTTTCAACAAAATATAAAATTAAAAGGCCTGGAAGGGGAATACGAAGCAAAAGAGATATTTTTTGAAGGTATTTCCGACTTTGCGCTTATTGGAAGCAGGAAATATAAAGAAGGCGATCGAGTGATGATGGTTGCCAGTTCGGATGATCAAGGAAAGACGACTTTTTATATCACAGACTACGTTAGATCGGGTGCGATCTTTTGGCTGTCCTTGATATTTGTCCTTACTCTTTTGATAGTCGGCAAGAACAAAGGTTTGAGAGCCATTTTGTCTTTGGCACTTACATTTTTAGTAGTCATTTATTTCATAGTACCCAAGGCCTTGTCAGGCGGATCGATAGTCCTATCGACTTTGATCGGCTCGATCTTTATTTTGGGAGTAGTGGTTTATCTGACTGAAGGGTTTAGGGTTAGATCGCATATAGCCATGGCCAGTTTGGCTGTCTCTCTTCTTATCACAGTTATCATTTCTTGGATATTTGTTGAGATCAGCAAGTTGTCCGGATTGGCCAGTGAAGATGTGGCGCATTTGGTAAATGTGGGCAGGGGTGTAGTGAATTTCAAAGGTTTGTTGTTTTCGGGGATCATGATCGGAACTTTGGGTGTTATGGACGATGTGGTTATTTCGCAGATCGCTGCAGTCGAGCAGATATACGAAGCGAACAAAGGGCAAACAGCAAAAGAGCTTTTCAAAAGATCTTTTGAGGTGGGCACTTCGCATATTAGTTCGATGACCAATACTTTGTTCTTGGCGTATGCCGGTGCATCACTTCCGCTTTTGATACTTTTTGTTTCAGGTGAAAGCGCTTTTTCGTCATTTTCCCATATTATCAATAATGAAGCTATTGCCACTGAGATCGTCAGGACACTGACAGGCAGTATTGGTTTGATCTTAGCTGTGCCAATATCCACTTTTTTGGCAGTATGGGTGTATAAGTCGCATAACGCATAGTCCTTAACCGGCCTTCCGTCATTCCCGCGTAGGCGGGAATCCAGCCCCTGTTCGCATAATTCAAAACACATAACGCATAACCCTTTTGTCATCCTGAGCGTCAGCGAAGGATCTATTCACATAACG
>WJLG01000074.1 GCA_014728685.1 Candidatus Falkowiibacteriota bacterium | reverse complement strand
ATCAATGTCATAGAATTGAACCGCCAAGACAAGATATTCTCCACTCAATTGATAGGGCTTGAGAAATTATCAAAGCCGGTACTGGGAGGCGAAGAAAAGAATCTTTACTTCACTTCGGAGATCAACGGCCGGCCGGGATTATATAAATTGATGATAAAATAAAAATTCCCGCTTTCAAAAGCGGGAATTTTTTTATTTGATATTAGTTTTTGCAGATATTTTTTTGGCAATAGTCTACCAATTCTTTTCTCATCTCTTCTTTATCCATTGCGTATTCCAAGGTTGCCATCAAATAATTCACCGGGTCGCCGGTAGTGAGCCATTTGCCATCTTCCACCTTCTTAGCATAGAATTCTCCGCCCTTTTTGATATATTTCTCAATAGCATCGATTATCCATACTTCATCTCCTTTTCCCGGAGGAGTGCTCTTCAATTCATCAACTATATCTTGGTTCAATATCATTCTGCCGAAATCGGCTAGTCTTGAAGGTGCTTCTTTAAGCGAAGGCTTCTCCACTATGCCTCTGATCTTGCTTGTTTCCGGCTCCAGATCGACTATACCGTATTTGCCGACAACCTCATCCGGCACTTCCTGGACTCCGATCATCGGCTTGCCGCCGTTTTTCTCATATTCATCGATCATTTGTTTGGTAAAGGAAACTTTGGTCTTTACTAGATCATCGCCGAAACAAAAAACGAACGGTTCGTTCTCGACCAGGGAAGCGGCCGAAAGTATCGGCACTCCATTGCCGTATTGAGGCATCTGTCTGACATATACGAAATTAGCCAAGCCCGAGATCCTTCTCACTTCTTCGGCTTTTTCATCTTTACCTGCTTTTTTAAGCTCATTTATCAAGGCGAAATTGTAGTCAAAATGGTCTTCCAAGGGCTTCTTATCCCATTTAGTGACCAAAATTATATCTTCAATGCCGGCTTCGGCCAACTCCTCTACTACCAATTGAATGATCGGCTTGTCTATCATTGGCAGCATCTCCTTAGGCATTGATTTAGTGACCGGCAAAAATCTGGTACCGGATCCGGCTACCGCTACGATCGCTTTTCTGATTTTTTTCATATAGTTAATTAGTCGCTTAGTTAATTAGTCGCTTAGTTAATTAGGCTCTTGGTTTTATTTTTTAAAAATTTTATATATGTATTTAACATTTTTAATAGTTCGGTATATTTATCAAATATAAATACAGACATCTCCCCGCTAATAAAACCTTTGATCTCCGCCCTCTGGAATCCGCTCCTCGTTTCTTCTATTTCACCTCTCGCAATAAATAAATGATTTATTTTAGCCCCATACGAATACTTGCCATAACTTTCCGCTCTCGCAATAAATAAATGATTTATTTTAGCCCCATACGAATACTTGCCATAACTTTCCGCAATATTATTCACTACTGAAGCAGAAGATCTTTTTAACTGATCTGAGCTTCTATATTGTTCTTCTTTGGGAAACTGTTTGTCAACGACCTTGTAAACAAAGATCTCAAGCCTAACAGCCAATCTATAAACTTTTAGATCGTTGAGTCCTCCTATCATATTTTTTATATGCCTTGACTTTTTGGAAATATTAAAACCTTTTTCTCAAAATTTAGATTGATCGTTCGGTTGAAATTTTACGGCCGTAGGGCTTTGCCCGCTGTAAAATTGAAACCGAACACTTTGACTTTTTGGAAATATTAAAACCTTTTTCTCAAAAAGGTTTTAACTTATAAAATACTTCATCCACGACTTAATGTGCTCTCTGGCCAGCTTATCCGTAAAAGGCGCCAGATACCAAGGTTTGCCCGCGCTCTGCCTCATATGATCGTGTACAACTACTGCTTGCGGATGATATACGACCTTATAGCTCTCTTTCCAACAACGGCGGCACAGATCAGTATCTTCGAAATACATAAAAAATTTTTCATCAAAAGCTTTGCTCAATTTAGCCAACAAATTCCTGTCGATCATCAAGCAAGAGCCGATCATCCAATCCACTTCCCTGGTCTCACTATGATCAAAATCCTTCATCAAGAATCTGTTCAAATGCCCGGGAGCCAATTTACCCAAAAAAGTCCTTCTGAAAAACGGCGTATGGAATTTAGGAAAGCGCAAACATGAATACTGAAGGCTGTTATCCGGATTCAAAAGCCGCGGACCGACTATGCCCACATCTTCCCGGCTGTTTATCAAGTCGTGCAATTTTTTTATCGCTTCGCCTTTTATAATGGTGTCCGGATTGAGTATCAATAAATACCGACCCCCGGCTTCTGCAATGCCGATATTATTTCCGCCGCCCATGCCCAAATTCTTGTTGCTGGCTATGATCTTGATATCCGGATGAGCCCGGCTTATCTTCTCGATGCTATCATCTCTTGAATTATTATCAACCGCGATTATCTCCAAATTCAAATCACCCGTATCGGAATTCTTGATGGATTCGATACAGGCGTTGGTCTTTTCCGGATTTTTATAATTGACTATTATTACGCTTATGTCCATTATTCTCAAATTTTAAGCTACAAGTTGCAAAAATAGCTTAAAAATCATTAAGATCAATGTAATGTTTTTACCATATTATTAAAAATCTGACAAGTTTCCAATAAATATCAAAAAATGGGTTGATCGATCTTAATTTCCAATCATCTACTTCTTGATACCATATTTTACCGCTTATCAAATCTATAATATCCTTATCTTTTACTTTTCTTAACTTTTGATTCTCCCCTCTTCTTTTAATAATGTATTTCCAATTTTTAAAAGATAAAAAATACTTCCAAACTCGGATCTTTTCCTTAAGCCAGCCGCTTTTTATGGAAAAAAGCATAAGCCCGACTTCCATCAAAACAAAAGCCGGCATTATCAGTATCAAAGTGGGAAGCCGGTAGCAGAATAAGATGGCCAATATCCTATTCCTGTCCATCCAATAATACTGCTTGCAAGAACGGGCAAATTCATATTTATGCCAAACCACCGCCCTATCAGCCAAGATATTCTTATAACCGGCCAAAAGCAAGCGCCAGCCAAGCTCTTGATCCTCATTGTACATCCAAAAATCTTCATCAAACAAACCGGTCTTTTTCAAAGCCTCTTTCTTGAATAGCACAGCCGCTCCGGAAGGATACATTATATCTATATAGTTTTCTATATAGTTTTCTATATAGTTTTTTCGATAATCCAAACAGTAGCCAAAGCCTAAGAAATGAGTGCTATTACCCAAGCTATTAATGACATCTTTTTCTCCATGCACCATCAACCGCGCCTGGACAGACCCCGCCTTGGAATTATCTTTGGCCGCTTTTACCATCATGGAAACGCAATCTTCATCCACTACCGTATCCATATTGAAAAGTATGATATATTCAAAGCCCTCTTTCATTGCCTTCTTGATGCAGTCATTGTTGCTTTTGGCAAACCCGTCATTATTTTTATTCCTGACGATCTCGGCTTCCGGTACTGTCTTTTTCAGATATAAAAAACTTTCATCGCTCGTTTCATTATCGGCGATGAATATTTTGATCTGACCTTTATAATTCTGCTTGCGCAAACTTTTTATACAGTCAGGTAAATACTTTTTGGCATAATCCCTCCAGTTCGGAGCAATTATTAAAGCAACTTTCATCTAATCTTCAATGTTAAATCTTTAATCTTCAATAATCGCAAATTGAAGTTTGAAGATTGATAATTTTATTTAATAATCCTATTAAGTAATTCCAAATAATCCAATAGGTGCCTGGTGATCAAAAAATTCTCCCGCACATATTCACGGCCATTCTTGCCCATTTTTTTTCTCAGCTTATCATCTTTAAGCAATTCAATGGTTTTTTCAGCGCATTGCTTGACGCTATTCACCAAAAAGCCATTCTCTCCGTGCTTTATTTGGCTGGGTATGCCCCCGACATTGCCGGCAACCACCGGAGTCCTTTTCCAAAGCGCTTCTGATACCGTCAGCCCAAAGCCTTCCCTCAAAGATTTCTGGATCACCACTTCGGACATTTTCTGCAAAGCATTCACCAAAAGCGGGCTGGCTCCTTTATCAGCTATAACTTTGATATCCTTCAATCCTTTGGCTTTAGCTTTTGTCTTTTTGTAATAAGCCGCTCCTTCCGGATCATCCGTGGCATAATTACCCAAAAGTACCAACTGGCAATCAACTTCCTTTTTGATCCTCTTGAAAGCCTCCACTACCCCCACCTGATCCTTCCAGCGATCATAACGGGAGATCTGGCAGATCATGGGCTTTTTCAGATCGATCCCGGCGTCTTTCAGTATCTTTCGAGCCTGCTTATCACTCAGATCGCGATTCTTCTTGCTCAAAGGATCTATAGAAGGCATGATTATCGTCTGTTTAAGACCGATATCATCTTTAAGATATTTCTCATCCGAGACCACCATCTCATTGTAATTCTTGATAAAAGTCTTCAAATAATTCCACAGGTCGGGATCAGGCTGAGTGATGTCAGTATGTATCCGCCAAACCCAAGGTTCTTTCTTTCTATCCGGACGAGCGTATTTTATCAAAGGTAAAACTTGCGGATCATGGGCAATGACAGCATCGGCTCCGCAAAAATTTATATACACGGAATTTCTCCGGCAAAGCTCCTCATAGGTGGCCTTTACTTCTTTCGTGAGCTTTATCGGATAACCTTGCGTTCCGTTGTGAAAAGTTTTCGTTATCTCAAAAAAAGGTTCAGAGCCTTTGATTATGCTCCAACAGGCATTAATTCCGACGTCGTTCATCAAAACAACGAGGTTATCCAAGATCTCAGCCACGCCGCCGCCGTAATAAGTGGCATTTATATGCAGAATATACTTACCCTTCAGGGGCTTGGCTCTTTTTTCTATTTCTTTTATCTTTTCGCTGCCGACTATTTTTTTGTAGCGATTCAATATCTTACCCATATATGATATTTTAATTTTCTTCAAATTTCAAATTAATTAAGTCTTTCCTTTTCCTTTCACTCCCAACATATCCAACATCCGGGTCAACATCAAGCCGATCGGCCAAACTGTTTTCAATACCACGGCTTGCCAAGCCGGCTGCCATTTAATGAAATACTTTATCATGGAATCTCGGAAATATCTTTGCTTTTTCAGGCCGGAAACCTGCTTGAAGCTTTGGCCGACATGGTCTCTGCACCTGGCTTTCGGGGTATACCAAACCTCGCCTCCGGCTTCGATCGTCTGTCGGCAAAGGTCGACCTCTTCGAACCAAAGAAAATATCTTTCATCAAGTACTTCCAGCTTTTTCCATTTTTCTTCCGGCAATATTTTTTTCAATGACCCTCTTCTGATCATAAAAAAACCTCCTCTAATACTCTGGACCTGAGAAGCTTTTTCATAGTCAAAATCCTTTATTATGTAGCTATCAAGAACGGAAGGAAAGATATGAGGCAATTTCAAAATGATGGCCAGCTGATCTGCCAGGTTTGGAAAATTGCGAACATGCTTGATAAGGCCGCCATTTTCATCTACCAGTTTACAGCCGGCAATATCGGATCGTTCATTGCCGTCCATCCAGCGGACCATATCGTCCAAAGTATCGGCATAGATCTCCATGTCCGGATTCAAAAGCAGGATATATCTGCCTTTCGATCTTTTGATAGCCTGATTATTGGCGCGGGCAAAGCCCAGGTTCTCTTCATTTCTTATCAGCTCGACCTTGGGAAAACAATTCTCTATCATTTCCGGAGTCCTATCCTTGGAATCGTTGTCAACGACAAACACCTCGAAATCCGCCTCTATCCGGCTCGAGAATAATTTTTCTAAATTGGCTTTAAGCCTGTCTTTAACATTCCAAGAAACTATGATTATAGAAAGGTCCATAATTTTATCGGGCAAAAAGTATCTTGCCTTTTTTCATTTGTCTATATATACCCAAAACGAACAATGCTCCCAAGAAATACAATACGCTTCTTGTTATCAAGAGCGTGTTCCACCCAAAACTCGACACTATGAATCCGCCCAAAAAAGCGGAGAAGGCCAAGCTGATATCCATCATGGTTTGAAATATTCCCCACTCCAAACCCTCGTGTTTTTTGTCGATATGCCTGGTGAATATCGCCATTCTGGTAGGATAGATGGCGGCGTTTCCCAAGCCGTGGATAACCTGAACTGCATACAACTGCCAAATATGATCTATATAGATCATCAGTATCGGGGTCAAGATCAAAAGGCAAGTACCTGAAAGCATGAACCAAAAATCATCCTTTTCTCCCTTGGTCTTATCGGCAAAGATGGCTATGGGTATCTGGAACAAACTTCTGGTAAACACGAAGATCCCGTAAGCGATACCGGCCACGGCCAAACCGCCGCCTTGGATATTGTCCGTGATATAAATGGCGAATATCGGATAGATCAAACCCCAGCTTCCCCAAATAAAAAAATCCGATATTACCAAAAATCTTATTACCATGCTTATCTTGCTCAAGCTGAACAGATCGGCATTTACTTCTTTTTTCATAAAGACTTTATTTTTATTAATTTTAATTTACTCTTTTTTCCGCTGCTTATCTTTATGTCATCAACATCAACTTTGTATTTACGGGCTAAAAAAGATATCAATTCCCGGTTGGCATCGCCCTTTTCCGGCAAAGCCGCGATATCGACTTTTAGAGTGCCGTCGGCCATTTCTCCTTTTATCTCGTTTTTCGGCGCTTTGGGCCTGATCTTTACTTTTAATATTTTGGTCATTGATCCTTTGTGAAAATAATGGCATTGACCACGTCCCTTCCGGGACCGAACATATATTCGCCGTTATAGACCAAAGCCGAAGAATAACCGCCGTCAGTATTAAGCGCGTAATTCACATCCAGGGCTTTCATAATATCAGCCAATTGCGGTACGGTAGCATTCCTGGCTATCACCAAATACAGCTCCCCTTTCTCTCCCGGCTTGTCGCCGGCCTTGTAAGCAAGCGCGTTGCGGTTCGACCGGGTGTTTCTTTGTTTGTCATCCATTTCCCAGTCGATCAAAGCGTTCATCTTATTCTCTATCAAGCGCGGACGATTGCTGATAGCCGCCTGCAAATGCGAGCCGTATTCTTCAAAAAAAGCCTGCGCCCTATCAGTGCCGTTCTTATGAGGGAAGTCTCGGCTATCCTTGAAATAATAAAAATTATTATGCTCATCAAAAGCCATAACCGGCCCGGTAGTCCAATATTTGAATTGGTCGTCATTGATCATAATGCCATCATTGGTCCTATAGACCGGAGCGAAATAGTAATTCTTTTTCCCATTCGAAGTATCGAAATAACTGCCATTCATTCCGGCAAACCCATTATTATCAAAAATGAAATCAGCCAAACTCTTGGCCGGACAATTGCTTTGGCAGGTATAATTGGCGGCTGTATCCGTGATTATGCCCAAGCCGGGATCATCCAGATCTATCTTTACGATATCGACATAAAAATCTTCTCCGCCGGCCGAAATCTTTTTTCTATATTCATAAGAGCTGTACTGATCGATCTCTTCGTCATAAGTGGACTTGTTGATGGTTGCCAAATTAACGCGCGATATCCCAAGTCCCAATTCTCTCATGATGCGAAAAGCATCAGCCGGACGGCCCAGATAATATTTTTTAAGATCCACCGGATTTATATACCAAGCCTCGCCGTTCTTCTCGACCTGCAAAACAATGGATCCGGACAATCTCCTGGTCAATACCGCATCGCCTTGGCTGTTCATGCCCGCCTGCGGGATCTTCTGAAAATCAGCCTCGCTTATTCCCAGACCCAGTTGCCTCATGATGGCGAAAGCGTCAGCCGGCCGGCCCAGATAGTATCTTTTATTATCCTTGGGGTAGATGTACCAAGCCTCGCCGTTGCTTTCCACGTCCAAAAGTATCCTACCGGACAGATCCTCGGCCAAACCGGCCCGCATGGCCGAAATCGGAGCTAAAAAAAGCAAAAATGATATGATCAATAGTTTTTTCATATATTCTATAAAATAATGTTATATTCTTTATTAATTATACCAAAAATAACGAATTAGTTAAATTAAAACGCCTGCCGTTCTACGGCAGGCGGTATCAATAGGAGCTTGGGTATCGAATATTTATATTTGAGTAAAGCAATTCGTGAATTCTAAAGGCTATCTACAAAAGTAGAAATCGAATATTTATATTTGAGGACATGGCATCAGTGTTCAATACAGATGTATCT
>WJLG01000073.1 GCA_014728685.1 Candidatus Falkowiibacteriota bacterium | reverse complement strand
GAGTTGGTGTTTTAGTTATTTTTTCTTCTATTATTGGTTTTTTTGTGATGCCAATTGCTTTTCTTTTGGATAGAAATATTTTTGCTTTAAGCAGTTTACAGATAGGGTTGTTAATTGGTACTGGTTTTGTATATGCCCTAGCTATAATTCCTTATCTATATACACTTAAAAAAGAAGACACTTCGACTATCGTTCCTCTTTGGCAGTTGATACCAGTATTTGCTTATTTTTTAGCCTTGATTTTTCTTGGGGAGACAATTTCTTGGTCTAATATCTTTTTTGCCACAATGATCATGGTTGGAGCCTTAGGGCTAACAACTGATTTTTCAAAAATTAAATTAACTTTTCGTAAAGACATTTTTGGATCCATGGTCCTTTCTTCTTTTCTTTATGCTTTTAATACGATGATATTTAAAGTGGTCGCTATAGATATTAGTTTTTGGCAAGCTGTTTTTTGGGAAAATACGGGAATCGGGATGGCTGGAGTGATATTCTTAATTTTTATAAAAAGTTATCGTCTTAAGTTTTTTGATCTTTTTTCTAAAAATAAAACAATAATCATCTCGGTTAATGGAATAAATGAGATTGTTAATATTGTTGCTAAAATAATTTTTAATTATGTTTCTCTTTTAATTCCTTTAGCTTTAGCTTGGGCAGTAAATGGAATACAACCTTTATTTATATTGGCATTTGGGGTGATACTAACTTTACTTTTCCCTCGAATTTTTAAAGAGGACATTTCTGGTAAAACATTTTTGAAAAAGCTAATCTTTATTATTTTAATTTCAGTTGGCGTTTATTTTTTGGGTGTTTCATAGCTTTTTATTATATGATATACTAAATTTAGAAACAAACTTCATTCAGGGAGGTATGAAAGTACAAAAAATACTCATCGGAGGCTGGTTCCAGCGAACCACGCTTCATTTGTCAGAAATATACGATTTTTTAAAAGAGGCTAAGTCGCCTCTGGATTTTGATAAGAAAAAATTAAAGGAACTCAAAGATAGTCTTAATCTGCGCGGAGTTGACATGAAAGTCGATAATTTGGAGCATATCGACGTAAGCAGTTCGGACGGTTTGAGCTATAAGATATATGAAGACGGTTTGATAATCTTTTCTACGCGATCCCAACATATCGACCGCTCTCTTACTAAGCTGACTTCTTATTATGAGGAGAAATTGGGGCCGGCCTTAAGCTATATTTTCAGCTTAGGCGCACCAGTACCCAAAGAGCTGGCCAGCATCAAGAATATCTATCCTTACTTCGTTATCTTAGACAAATCAAAAGAAAAGGACATCAAGGATCTTTTCAAAGAATTCGGTCAAAAGAAATATTTTGAGATAAAACAAGAGAGCTTTGAGATATACAGAGGCAATAAATTCTATATAATAAATAATATAGATGAGAAGCTGAAAAGCATAGAAAAATTCATTGAAGAACAGGTTTTTTTCCGTGAATTCAAGGGCCAGCTTCACCGTTATCTTAATTTACACAGGATCATCTGGGAAAAGATCGATGAGGTTAAAGAAAGAGGCAAGATAAGGGGTACGGAAATCGCCGGTTTCAAAGAAAAATTGGAAAGCTATAAAAAAACCATTAATCTGATAGAAGCCAGGATCGAACAAATGGGAGCTTATATCGGCACCCGAGCCTCCATTCTTTTGAACAATAAAGAATTAGAAAATTTTCAAGGAGTGGATCAGTTCAAGCACGAGAAGCTTACCAATACTTTGGGCTATGTGAAGGTGATCTGGCAAATGACCAAAAATTATGTTGATTCCGGATTGAAGATCTTTGATGACTTGGCCGCTCAATCAACCGGAAAGTCCATCAACGATTTGGCTGTTATCACTTCCATGGGCGTGGGTGCCAGCTTGATCCGTTTATTTACCGGACAACCCCCGACTTTTACTTGGAGCGGCGTGATATATTTTTTGGTTTTGGCGGCGATCGGCTATACGGTCAACAAGACAATGAAATTGATCTATCAGAGAAGGGATTATACTGTCAGTGATGTTAAGATAGCCAAAAATATCAAGTAGTTGACATTGGTATTTGTTCGTGGTAATCTTTCAATAAAGCTAGTTGTTTATGACAATTAGCTATTTTTTTAACTCAAGGCGTAAAAAGCCGTTTAATTAAAATAAATTAAATATAATAAGATCGCAAAATAGCATCATGTTATGCATTTTGCGCTATACAAGACTATGTCAGAATTAACAACAGCCATTAGGACAGTATGTGACGAAAAAGGCTTAAGCTATGATTCGGTCATTGAAACCATCGAATTGGCTTTGGCGGCGGCCTATCGTAAGGATTACGGACAAAAAAATCAGAATATCAAGGTGGAATTCGATCCGGAAACCGGCAAGTCCAAAGTAATGGACGTCAAGACCGTGGTCGAGGACCTGCCTGAGGATTATGATGAAGAAAAAGCTCGCGAAGCCGACGAGGATGACGAGGATGTCAGAAGATTCAATCCCAAAACTGAGATCCAACTGTCTGATGCTAAGCTTATCAAAAAAGACGCTAAATTGGAGGATGAGATCATTACCGACCTGGAAGTGCCGAGCGAATACGGACGAATGGCCGCACAGACCGCTAAGCAGGTCATTATCCAGAAATTAAGAGAAGCGGAAAGAGAAATGGTCTTTTCCGAATTCAAGGACAAGGAAAACGAAGTTGTTTCCGGAGTTGTCCAAAGACGCGAAGGCAGAAATGTTTTGGTCGACCTAGGGAAAGCGGTCGGCAGGATATTGCCGGAGGATCAGATACCGGGAGAAAAATATTTGCCGGGAGAAAAGATAAAAGTCCATGTCAGAGAGGTTAGGTCCGGATCCAAGGGCGCGGAAATAATCCTTTCCAGAACTTCTGAAGAGATACTTAAAAAAGTTTTCTATTTGGAGATCCCGGAGATCGCCAATGGCCTTTTGGAGATCAAGGGTGTTGCCCGCGAAGCCGGTTCTCGTTCCAAAGTCGCTATTTGGACGGATCAAGATAATGTCGATCCGATCGGTTCTTGCGTCGGCCAAAGAGGCAGCCGCATCCAGACCATTATTTCCGAATTAGGCGGCGAGCGCGTTGATATGGTCGAATGGGACGAGGATCAAGTCAAATTCATTGCCAATGCCCTGTCCCCGGCCAAGATCTTATCGGTCGAATTGGACGAAGAGGAGAAGACCGCTTTAGTCAAAGTGGCGGCTGACCAATTGTCTTTGGCTATCGGCAAAAGAGGCCAGAATGTCAGATTGGCGGCCAGGCTCACGGGCTGGAAGATAGATATTATGGAAGAAGGCGATGGAACCTCGGTGAACATAAAAGCTGATGATAACGAAGAAGAAAAAGAAGAGAAGGAAGAGGAAGTAAAAAACGAAAAAGAGGAAAAGAAAGAAGAAGTGAAAGAAAAGAGCGAAAAAGAAGAAGATAAAAAAGAAGAAGATAAAAAATAGCTTTTGAAATTTGTTTTTTTGGAAATTTTTCCAAATCCTGAATTTCAAACACAAAGATATGACTTATGTGATCGGACATAAATCCCCGGATCTTGATAGCGTAGCAGCGGCTGTTGCTTATGCTCGATTCAAGAATAAAATGGCCGGTACGGATATCTATGAACCGGCTCGGGCCGGAGAGCTTAATAAAGAGACCCATTATCTTCTGGAAAAAGCCGGCATAAAGACTCCTAAAATGCCGGATAGCCTTGATGGAGAGCAAGTGATTTTGGTTGATCATAATGAGAACAGCCAATCCTTGGATGGTATTGAGAAGGCTGAGATCGTCGAGATCTTGGATCATCATAAGATGAACTTTTCCTATGATCAGCCGATCGAGATCACGGTCAAACCTTGGGGGGCTAGTTGTAGCATAATCGCTCATAAATTTTTTGAGAATAACATCGATATCGATAAAGGGTTGGCGCTTTTGATGCTGGGAGCGGTTTTGGTGGATACTGTTATCACCAAGTCGCCGACTTCGACCGATATGGATAAGCAGATGATAGAAAAGTTATCGGAGATAGCCGAAATCGCCGATTGGCATGAATTCGGCATGGAGATATTCAAGGTAAGATCTTCTTTGGAAGGCTTGGCGATAAGCAAGATCATAGAAAACGATGCTAAGGAATTCGATCTGAAAAGCGGTAAATTTTTCATCAATCAATTGGAAACCGCCGACCTTGAGAGCGTCAAAGAAAAAGAAAGCGAGATCATGGAAGAAATGAAAAAGCTAAAAGATGAAAAATCTTATCACACAGTGATCACCTTCATAACCGACATCATCAATGAAGGGTCAAAATTCTTGGTCGCCACCGATGACAAAGAAAAGATGGAGAAGGCTTTGGGAAAAAGCCTTGATGAAGATGTATATCTTGAAGGCGTAATGTCCAGAAAAAAACAAGTTATTCCCATGCTGTCAGAAATATTCGATAAATAGTAATAACAATAAACCATGAAAGTAGAAAAAAAAGAATTAGAAAAATCACAGGTTGAATTGATAGTCGAGTTGAGCCTTGATGAATTCAAGCCTTATTTGGAAAAAGGAGCCGAAGAGCTGTCTAAAGAAGTGAAGATCGACGGTTTTCGTCCGGGCAAAGTTCCTTTTGACGTACTTAAATCCAAAGTGGGTGAAATGTCCATTTTGGAAAGAGCCGCTCGAGTAGCTATTAATAAGAATTTTGAGAAGATCATCAAAGAGAATCTGTCCGAAGAACAGCCGGTCGGCCAGCCAATGGTGGATATCACCAAATTGGCGCCGGATAATCCGGTCGAATTCAAGATAACTATTGCTTTGTTGCCGAAGATAACCTTAGGAGAATATAAGGACTTGAAGATCAAGCCGGAGACTTTCAAGATCGAAGAAAAAGATATCGACAAAACTTTGGAAACGATCAGAGAAAGCAGAGCCAGTGAAAAAGTGGTCGATCGAGAAGCCAAAGAAGGAGATAAGGTGGTTATCGATCTGGAAATGTTCTTGGATAAAGTTCCTTTGGAAGGAGGCCAAAGCAAGGGTATGGCCGTGCTTTTGGGCAAGGAATATTTCATTCCCGGCTTTGATAAGCAGATAGCCGGCTTGAAAAAAGGAGAGACAAAAGAATTTTCTCTTCCTTATCCTAAGGATTTTCATCAGAAGAATCTGGCCGGCAAGATGGTGGAATTCAAAGTCAAGATCGTTGATGTTTTTGAAAGAAGCGTTCCCGAGGCCAATGATGAGCTGGCCAAGACTTTTGGCATGGAGACTTTGGCTGATATAAAAAGGAATATCAAAGAAAGCATGGAGCAGGAGAAAAAACAGGAAGCGGAAAGAAAGACCGAGGGCAAGATCATCGAAGAGATACTCAAGAAGTCCAGCTTTTCGGATATTGCCGATATTTTGATAGACAATGAGATAGAGACCATGCTCAACGAAATGGAAAGCAACATCGCTTCCCGCGGAGGCAAGATGGAAGATTATCTGGCAAGCATCAAAAAGACCAGGAATGAGTTGAAGCTGGAATTCGCTCCGCAGGCGGTCAAGAGAATAAAAAGCGCTTTACTGATCAGAGAGATCGGCAACAAAGAAAAGATCGAAGTCTCGGAAAAGGATATCGATGAAAAGAGAGATGAGCTGCTTAAGCAGTACAAAGGCTATCAAAAAGTCGAAGATAGGGTCAAAAGCCCTGAATACAGAGGGACTCTTCATAATATCCTTTCCAATCAGAAAGTAGTTGATAAATTGAAAGATTGGAATCTATCCAAATAAACTATGCTTTATATCATCGACGCCAACAACCTGGCCGGCCGCTTGGGCCTTTTGGAAGAATCCGGTTTTGACCAGATCTTGTTCGATATTATCGATGAATATTTTTCCCGCAAGGAAAGCGAGGCTTATTTGGTCTTTGATAGTTCCGACCCGATGGGCGACAAGGATAAGCGCGGACGGATCACTGTTTTTTATGCTCCTCGGGACGACAAGCTTTATTCCAATGCCGATGATAAGATCTTGGAGCTTATAGATAAGAAAATATCCAGAGAAGATTTTAAGGATGAGATCACGATCGTCAGCGATGACAATGGCTTGAAAGACAAGGTGTCTGCTCTAGCGGAAGAAGCTGAAATGGAGAAAAAACTCCACCTGCTTACTTGCGGAGATTTTATCGAGAAGATGAACAAGGCGGCTGAACGAGTCAATGATGATTATTTCGACCCTAAAGACATGGACATGGAGGACGAGATCAAAATAAACGAAGAGTTAAGAAACATCTGGAATTAATATGCCGGTTTTAGTGAACAATAAAAGAGCAAGCTTTGATTATGAGATCTTGGAGAAGTTCGAAGCCGGCTTGGTCTTGCATGGATATGAGGTGAAATCACTGAAAAAAGGAAATGGCAGCTTAAAGGGTTCGTTCATCAGTTTTTCTCAAGTCAAGAAAGGCGCTTTACCTGAGGCTTATTTGAGAAAATGCTTTATTCCCAAGTATGAAAAGGCCGCTTCGATAAGCGATCATGAGCCGGAAAGAGACAGGAAGCTCTTGCTCAAGAAACAGCAGATAGCTTATTTGCTGGGTAAGAAGAATGAGCAAGGATTGACATTGATACCGACAAAAATATATACTAAAAACGGATTTGTGAAATTGGAATTCGCTCTGGCCAAGGGTAAGAAAAAGCAGGACAAGAGAGAGACGATAAAAAAACGCGAACTGGACAGACAGTCCAGAGCCTTGATGAAAAATAAAATAAGATCTAGATAATTCAAGATTGTAACTTGAAAATTTGATATAAGGGGATGAAAGGCATCGACAGCAAGACCTTTCGTCGATATTCGAAAACGTGTTCCAGTGCTCACGTAAAACTCATCTGGGGAATTACAAGTGCCAAAAAACTTGCTAGCAAAGCTGCCTTCTCTTGGAAGGTTCCAGCTTTCGCACCTGTTGCCGCTTAAATAGCCGCAGCCATCCGTCCCGGCGACTCCTCTAGCCGGAGTGCGGGTGTCATCGGGGTCCGCTTTTAGATATGTTTTTGTATATGAGGTTTTTAGGTTTTGAGGAAATTTTTAAATAAATTTTTGCAGGACTACTTGAAAAGTAATTCAATAAAATTTATTTAAAAATTTACCAAAAGATAAGACCCGTAATAGAAAAGATATCTAAAAGCGGACCCTATAAGAG
>WJLG01000072.1 GCA_014728685.1 Candidatus Falkowiibacteriota bacterium | reverse complement strand
GCTGTCCGCCTTCTTCATGGCCGACATATCCGGGAGGGGAGCCGATGATCTTGGCGATAGAATGCTTTTCCATGTATTCGCTCATATCCAGGCGGATCAGGGAACTTTCATCATTGAACATGAACCCGGCCAGGGCTTTGGCCAGTTCTGTTTTTCCGACTCCGGTCGGACCGACGAATAAGAAAGAGCCGATCGGCTTGTCTTCCTCGCTAATGCCGGCTCGTGAGCGCCTCAGGGCGTTGGCAACCGCGCCAATGGCATCATCTTGGCCCACCACTCGCTTTTTAAGCTCTTCTTCGGTGTGGACCAGTTTTTTCATCTCTGATTCAAGCATCTTGGACACCGGAATTCCGGTCCAGCGGGAAATGACTTTGGCTATATCCTCGGCATCGATCTCTTCCTTAAGGATGCTTTGGCCGTTCTTTTGGATCTTAGCCAGTTCCGCTTCTTGTTTCTTAACGATCTTTTCCAATTCCGGGATCTGGCTATAGCGGATCTCGGCTACTTTGACCAAGTCATCGCCGGATCTTTCTATGATCTCGGAGCGGGCTTTTAGTTCATCTATCTTTCTTTTCGACTGCCTGATCTTGGCGATTATCTCTTTTTCATTATTCCAATGCAGCTCGAATTGATTGGCCTTTTCCTTCAGCTCTTCAAGCTCTTTATTTATGCCAGTCAGTTTTTTCTCATCCTTTTTTCTTTCGGAAGAAAGTCCGGCCTTATTGATCTCCAGGCGTCTGATCTCTCTTTTCATCTTATCCAGATCTTCCGGAGTTGAGTCAACTTCCATTCTCAAGGCCGAAGTAGCTTCGTCTATCAGGTCGATAGCCTTATCCGGCAGAGAGCGGTCGGAAATATAGCGCACCGACAGCTTGGCAGCCGCGATCAAAGCTTCATCAGTTATCCTGATGCCATGATGTACTTCGTATTTTTCCTTGATCCCGCGCAGGATATCGATAGTATCTTCGATAGCCGGTTCAGCCACTTGTATGGGTTGGAAGCGCCTTTCCAAAGCCGCGTCTTTTTCTATGTATTTTTGATATTCCTTAGTGGTGGTAGCGCCGATAGTTCTGATCCTGCCCCTGGCTAATGCGGGTTTGAGCATATTCGAAGCGTCCATAGCCCCTTCCGAAGCGCCGGTGCCGACCAAAGTATGTAATTCGTCGATAAATAATATGATCTCGCCGTTATGAGCATCGATCTCTTTGATGACAGCTTTCAGCCTGTCTTCGAATTCACCGCGGAATTTGGCGCCGGCAACAAGAGCACCCAGATCCAAGCTGACTATCCGTTTATTCTTTAGATTTTCCGGTACATCATGAGAGATTATTCTTTGGGCCAGACCTTCGACAATGGCGGTTTTTCCGGTGCCGGCTTCGCCGATCAAGACCGGATTGTTCTTGGTGCGCCGTAGAAGAACCTGCATCACCCGCCTGATCTCGCTGTCGCGTCCGATCACCGGGTCGAGCTTTTTAGTTTTGGCCTGCTCGGTCAGATCGATGGTATATTTTTCCAAAACTTTATATTTATTCTCCGGATCCGGATCAGTAATGGTATTGTTTCCGCGCAATTCTTTTAGGATATTGGATATTCCTTCATAGCTCACGCCTTCATCCAATAGGATATTTTGCGCCTTAGACTTGATGCCGACCAAAGACAGCAGAATATGCTCGGTCGAGATGAATTCATCATGCATTTTATCCGCTTCTTTCTTGCTTCTTTCCAATACCATAGCCACTTCGGCGGTGCCGGAGACAGCGCTGATCTGATCCTCAGCAGGGAAGCTGGAGTTATTTCCAAGATCGGTTTTGCGCAATTTGGAAATATCGCTAAAGATCCGATCCTTCATGGTTTCGGGGTCGACTTTGAGTTTGTCCAATATCGGCCTGACCAAGCTTTCATTCTGCTCAAGCAAAGCAGCCAGAAGATGCAAAGCTTCGATATTTGCTTGGCCGTTCTCCTGGGCCAATATCTGAGCGTTTATAATAGCTTCTTGGGATTTGGTAGTGAATTTGTTAAACATATCTTATTCAATTAAAAATTAAAAAATCAAAATTAAAAATTATTGAGCGGCTACAGCCGCGATCTATTATATTTAGCAGTCCTATGTTAAGAGTGCTAAGTTAAATATAGCTTATTATAACGAGGGTGTCAATAAGTATTTTTTCAGCTTTTATTTGACAAAACATTTTAAAAATATTATTATACTGACATATTCGATCATTTAAGAAGCCAAGAGGAGGGCTGTCCATGGCGGAAGCGAGAGATGAGATCGACCACATAGTAGTGGCACTGAAAAAGCTGGAAGATAAGATCAATAAACCAGGCGTTTTGTGCCAGCTTGGGCAAAAAGACAAGATGCGAGTCGAAAAACTTTTAAGTTTTTGGGAAAAGCTAAGAGTTGAGGATGAAAGATCCAGAGAGATCGGGAGCGTTCTAGGGGGTCTTTATCTTAAGATCAGGAGTCTATCAAGGCAGAAAACTTTTATAGAGAGATTGATATTCCAGGCCCTGAGTCCATATAAATATTCTTTTGGTTTTACTGAAACCATCCCAAGGTCACCGTTTCGCCGCTAAAATTGAAAGCACCCGTCTATCCCCGATGATAGACGGTTTTTATTTTTTGGAAAAATAGACTATAATATCAATATGAACAAGATCGATATTCTTGGAATCAAAATATCAAAAATAAATAGACAAAAATCCCTGGACAAGATCGAGGAATTTTTATTATCCAAAGAAGCCAATTATGTGGTGACGCCCAATCCCGAGATAATTTTGGCAGCGATCCATGATGAAGAATTGCTTCATATATTGAATTCTGCTGATCTGGCTTTGCCTGATGGTTTTGGACTTAAATTGGCGGCGCTATTGGATGGCAAGATGATATCACGCGTCACTGGCGCTGATATGGTCCGCGATATTTTGGCTTTGGCTGAGAAAAAGAACATTAAAGTGGCGATCTTGAATTGGAAAAAGGGATTATCAAGCAAGCAAGATATAGATAGAGCTATTAAGGATCAGTACCCTAAACTTGATTTTTTATCCGAAAATGTGAATCGAGAGCCGAAAGAGTTGAGCGGTGATTTCAAAGAATTTAAGCCTAAGATAGTTTTTGTCAATTTTGGCGCGCCTTATCAGGAAAAGTTCATTTATCATAAGCTTAGGCAAGCTGACGGTGTTCGAGTAGCTCTGGGCATTGGCGGAGCTTTTGATTTTATTACCGGTCGAGCCAAAAGAGCACCCAAAATATTGCGCTTCATCGGCTTGGAGTGGCTCTGGCGCTTGGTCAAGGATCCGAAAAGATTAGGCAGAATATATCAAGCTGTCGTAGTTTTCCCGTACAAGGTCATTCGCAATAAATTCCTAAGGCCTTTCTTGTATCGTCCGAATGTGGCCTGCTTCTTGTACAAAAAAGACAAAGGAACCTACAAAGTGCTGGTGGTCGAGAGATCTGATGAACCCGGGCATTGGCAGATCCCGCAAGGCGGCCGTGATGGGCAAAATCTTATGGATGCCGGCACCCGGGAGCTGTGCGAAGAGATCGGCTGTGAGAAATTCATCCCTAAGCGAGCTTACAAGAATGTACATAGATATAAATTCGGTACGCGCAAAGGGGAGAGTAGCTGTCGAGCTGATTCATGCCGCAAGCATACAGGATTTAAGGGGCAGAAGCAGGGGTTGTTCATTGCCGAATTCATTGGCAAAGACGAAGATATTCAAGTAAATTTTTGGGATCACGAGAAATGGAAATGGGTGGATTCTGAAAAACTGGTCGACGAAGTGGAAATGGTCCGCAAGCGGGCCACCCAAAGATTTGTGCGTTGTTTTGAAGATTATATAAAAACCGAACATTAAAATAGGAGAAATAAAAGTGGAAATGGTCATTTTAGGCAGGTCTCAAGGCTGCCAAGTCCTTTTTGGGCTGGCAGAAGACCAGCCTTGGAATAATATCGAGATAGTGCTATATTGCGGCCAAGAGATAAAAGCGACGATGGCTGTGGCGCAGGATGTTTTTTATGAGCTATTCGGAAGCGAGGTGAAAGATCTTTTTGAAGAAGTTTCCGAAATAAGGGCGAGAGAACTTTCTGAGTCAAAAAAGATTTTGATATTGAAAAACTATAAGGCAGCTCAAAAGGGACGGATCTGTGTAAGGGATCATAATCTGTGCTTTTCCTTCAATGAGGATGATTTTATACTCCCTTTGGACCATAGAGTGGTCAAAGCCGCTAAGACCTTATTACAGAAGGAGCTTGAATCTTATAATGGTCAAGCATGAATATTTTTCTCACAAACATTTCCCTTCTGAGCCGTTGGTATCCTGCCAACGGCTTTATTTTTTTTGAAATTGTGCTAATATAAAGTTATATTATAAATTGTTAAATTATTACATTGCTAAATTGTTGCATTGTTATTTTTATTTAATATGAGTGAAAAACAAATACGGGTGCGATTTGCGCCATCTCCAACCGGTTATTTGCATATCGGCAACCTAAGAAATGCCTTTTTTGATTATTTAATAGCCAAGAAATACAATGGCAAGCTAATACTTAGAATTGAAGATACGGATCAGAAAAGAGCCGTCGAGGATGCCGTACCCAGGCTTTTAGATATTATGCAGTGGTGTGGAATAGAATTTGATGAAGGAGCTGGTATCGGTGGTGATTTTGGGCCATATATCCAAACAGAAAGACTAGATATCTACAAGAAATATGCCGAACAACTCCTTGAAGAAGGCAAGGCTTATTATTGCTTCTGCACCCCGGAAAGACTGGAAGAGATGCGAAACGAACAGCAGGCGGCCAAACAAGCTCCCAGATATGACAGATGTTGCAAGAAGGTGAGTTTGGAAGAAGCCAAGAAAAGGATAGAAGCCGGTGAAAAAGCGGTTATTCGCCAAGCCATGCCTGAAGATGGGGAAGTGGTGGTTCATGATGAGCTGAGAGGTGATCTTAAGTTCGACGCCAAAGAGCTGGATGACCATGTGCTGATCAAATCCAATGGCATACCGACCTATCAATTTGCATCCGTAGTCGATGACCACTTTATGGAGATTACTCATGTGCTTCGAAGCGAAGAGTGGATCGCCAGTTTGCCCAAGAATATTTTACTTTACCAAGTTCTTGGCTGGACCCCGCCCAAATTCATCCATCCGTCTTTGATACTCAATAAAACCGGCGGAAAGCTCAGTAAAAGGCAAGGGGATGTGGCCGTGGAGGATTTTCGTGCTAAAGGCTATTTGCCAGAAGCAATACTCAACTTTATGGCCCTTTTGGGTTGGAATCCATATTCTAGCGGAGCTGAACATGGCGAGAGTGTGTCCGAATTTATGACTATAGATGAGATAATAGATAAGTTCAAAATGGAAGATATTACCACCTCACCAGCGGTTTTTGATACGGAAAAATTGGACTTCCTAAATGG
>WJLG01000071.1 GCA_014728685.1 Candidatus Falkowiibacteriota bacterium | reverse complement strand
TTAGGTAAAATTATGTTGTCTTATCTAAACGACAATGTTTTTATTTCAAGAGGTTTTCATACTTTTCTGAAGTTTCCCACAGGATATTGAAGACTGTTTTCATTAATTGGCTGATGATATTGCTTTCTATAACTACGGCATTATTTTGTTTTTGGAAAGAGTAGAGGACGACTTTATTACTATAGACATCAAAACTGGAGCAATCGATCTTGTATGCTTCAGGCAATACTCTGATCTTTACCATCTTTTTTTCTTGTTCATTCTTTTGAAGTTTTTTGATCGAATCAAGGACGTAAGGGCTGGCTCTCAAAATGATCTTAGTACGAATGCCTTGGGCCGCTCTTTTGTGCACATAGTTTTCCGTCCAGCCCGGTATGGCCTTGAGGAAGCTTTCGCCTTCACCGAAGACCAGTATCTCTTCCGCCTCGGACAGTATGGAAGAGAAAACCGTTTTCAAGCCCTCGATGCCTTCATAGAAACGGACGTCCGGCTTTCCGCGGCTGATCTCGAAATGCGATCGCAAAAGCGGGATGATCTCAGCAATAGCTTGTTTCTTTTCATCGATCAGATCAAGGAATTTTTCCGGCTGAGCGGATCTGAAGACGGTTTTTCCTTTTTTCTTGGCCTGGCTGATCAGTCCCATTTCTTTCAAGCGTTCCAGTATAGGGTAGCAGGTCGTGCGATTGAGATCGGAATTCTTGGCGATCTTGTCAGCCGTGGCATCTTCTATGAATAAAGCGGAACAGTAAGTTTTCGCTTCATTTTCACTTAAGCCGTAGTCCTTTAATTTTTTCGTGATGTTTTTGTCTATCATATATATCTTTAGTTATATGAAAAATATAATATTTAAGGAGCATTGTGTCAATTCGGACTTTTACGATTTTGAAAAATATGATATAATCAAAATATATTATAATAATGTGAATAAATAATTATGAACAAAAAAGGTTTCACCTTGATAGAGTTATTGGTGGTTATCGCAGTTATAGCCACTATTACCGCTATCGCCATTGTGGGCTTGAACAGAGCCCGCGACCAGTCTATTGTATCGCGCACCTTGAGTGATGTTAGGGCAATAGAAAAAGCATTGAATTCTTTGATGCTTGAGGATCAGGAAAGCATTTGGTGGAGAGATACAAGTTTTGGCGCCGGAGCTGATCCGTCGATAGACAATATTACCGGCTTGACTCAGTTCTTGCCGAAGATCCCAACTCCGGAAATACCGGGAGTAAGCGCTTATCAATATGATAATGACGGCGACGAGCTTTCAGCTTCAAGTCAAGACATGAATGGAGTAAACATTCTGATAAATGCATCATCTACCGTAGTCACTAAATTTTTCGACCTAATGGATGCTAGTGGAGATTACAGCTCAGGTAATGATGCTGGAAAATTGAGAGTGGATTCAACTGGTGAATATATTTTCTTCAATATAACACCGGAAGAGACCCAATGGTAATACATCGTTTCTAATATAATAAAAATGCCTATCTACGGATGGGTATTTTTTTATGCTATAATCAATTATTATACATAAAGAACATATATGCAAAAGACAATAGCTTTACTTTTTGGAGGGATATCAAGCGAAAGGGAGGTTTCTATAGCTTCAGCTGATTCAGTGTTTGCGGCCTTGGACAAGGATAAGTATCAGATAAAAAGATATGATGCCCGCGATGATCTGAAGGTTTTTATCAATGATTGTCTGGAGAAAAAGATAGATCTGGTTCTGCCTATCATGCACGGATCGTTCGGAGAGGACGGCCGCTTGCAGGGAATGCTGGATATGTTGGGAGTGCCCTATGTTTTCTCCGGCTGCTTGGCAAGTGCTTTGGCCATGAATAAAAGAAAGACCAAGCTGATAGCGGCTGATGCCGGCCTTGATACTGCTCCTGATATGCTTTTGGACAGTAGGGAAGAATGCGACGTCGAAGATGTGGAAAATAGATTGGGCTGGCCGGTAGTGATCAAGCCAAATGAAGCCGGTTCGTCTGTCGGCATCACTGTCGCGCAAGACAAAAAAGAGCTTGAGAAGGGAATAGAAGAAGCATTTAAGAGCGGTAAGGAAATAATTTTGGAAAAGTATATCAAGGGGCGAGAATTGACCATTCCTTTATTGGGTGTTCATGATCCGATAGCTTTGCCGGCCATTGAGATAATTCCCAATAAGTCGAGCTGGTATGACTATCGATCGAAATATGAAGAAGGAGGCAGTGATCATGTCTGCCCGGCAGATATCAGTGATGACATAAAAACGCTAATGGAGGATCGGGCTAAAAAGATCTTTAAAGCACTGGGCTGTAAAGACTTGGCCCGAGCCGACTTCATTTTGAATGAAGATGACGGCAAGCTTTATTTTTTGGAGATCAATACCATACCGGGCATGACCAAGACCAGCTTAGCTCCCGAGTCGGCCAAAGTTTATGGATTATCATTCTCGGAATTTTTGGATAAACTGATAGAGTCGGCATCAAGGTCTTAAAAAAATTTTTCGATTATGATATAATTGTGTATAAGTGAGATAAAAATAATTTTAATAAAAGCTTTTATGCCAAGGAGTAAAAAACAAACAAAAAGTCCAGCTGCAAAAACAAAAAGCAAAAAAATAAAAAAGACAAAGACTGCAAAAAAGACCGTTGCTAAAAAAGCGGGTAAGAAGGTAAGCAAAAAGGTGGCTGCCAAACCAAAGGCTAAGAGCAAGGCCAAGAAGCCTACAGCTAAAAAGGCTGCAACCAAGAAGAGTAAAAAGAAAAAAGTATCCAAGACCAAAGTTATGAACGCTCTGTTGCTGGTAGCAGCCGCGGTTTCAGTTTATACTTTTGTGTTCGTCTTTACGTCTTCGATGGTTTGGGCTTTCAACTAAACAGTTGACTAAAGCAAAGAAAACATATATTATATATTACGAAATGATCAGAAAGATTTGCGCTTTCTGATTATTTTGTATAAGAATTTTATTAAATATTTGGAGAGGTGCTAGAGCGGTCGAATAGGACAGTCTTGCCCGCTACATCGGCCTGTGGCCGTGAGCGGGTCCGCGCAGCCCGAAGGGCATGTCGCGGAAAAACTTTTATGCATTATCTTTACGGTGTAATAGGACAGTCTTGCCCGCTACATCGGCCTGTGGCCGTGAGCGGGTCCGCGCAGCCCGAAGGGCATGTCGCGGAAAAACTTTTATGCATTATCTTTACGTATTACAAAGCTTTAAAAATGAGAGAATATATACAGGAATTGCCGAAGATCTGAAGAGGAGATTGGAGGATCACAACAAAGGGAAAACGAGATCAACAAAAGCATTTAGACCTTGGAAAGTTATATATTACGAAGCTCATAGAAATAAAGTATTAGCTGAAAGAGCCGAAATATTTTATAAAACATCCCAAGGAAGAAGACAATTAAGAAAGAAATTATTTTTGTAAGCAGTATTTAAAATAAAATTTGGAGAGGTGCTAGAGCGGTCGAATAGGACAGTCTTGAAAACTGTTGAGCCTTCACGGGCTCCCAGGGTTCGAATCCCTGCCTCTCCGCATAAAAAATAACACAGACTAATGTCTGTGTTATTTTTATTTGTCGATCACAGGGATTCGAACAAAGAGGGTTGAAGGGGGATGGAATCCCCCTTATTCCGGGGGAGTAATGAGGGGTGGAAAACCCCTCATAGAGCGACTGAAAGGAGTGAGTTCGAATAGTGAAGCGCCCTGCCTCTCCGCACAAAGAGAAAACCCGTTGCTTTCGAACAACGGGTTTTTTATGTGATCTTCAATACGTGTATGATATTTTTATCTTTGAAGGCTTCGATGATCCGATATTTTACGGGCTTGCCTTCTTGATTTTCTTGAGTTATCTCAAAAGGCGGCGATGCCGCATCCACCTCTTTCCTTAAGATGTCTTTATCTGCTGTCGGGGTATGGTTCTTGTCATTTGAACAGACAACGATACAAGCTCCAGGTGAAAAATGAGTAGGACTAAACATTTCTGCCTCCTTTCCAGGCACTTTATTTTTAGCTTAGCATATTTTTGCCTTTTGGCAAATAAAAAACCACGTCGATCAAGGATAGTATCCTTGGACGTGGTTTGTGTGGGTTTAGCCGTATAAGGGGCCAAGCTCTTCGCAGTATCGGAAAACATCCCGTCCACAGCGATCATATAGCGTTGGCAGGAAAAAATCCTTTTCCTCAAGATTATGAAAGTCAACCGGAATTCTGAACATACCGGTTGCAAGCGTAACCATATCT
>WJLG01000007.1 GCA_014728685.1 Candidatus Falkowiibacteriota bacterium | reverse complement strand
GCGGAAAAACCGAGCAATCTCGCCTGCGGATACCTCAAATAGCCCGAATGTCGAATTAACAAACTGCAAATATCAAATATCAAATTGCAAATATCTTTTCGCTTTCCCTTCGTCATTCCCGCGCAGGCGGGAATCCAGTTATGGTAAAACTCTAAACTCTAAATCCTAAACTCTAAATAATTGAATATTTATTTTTGTCATCCTGAGAGATAGCGAAGGATCTATTCGCATAACGAAATACAAAGATCAAATTGCAAATATTTTCTTATTTTAAAAATTCAAGCTGCCAAAAGACAAGATCCAAGCTATAAAGGTGATATATTTCAGCATCAAAAAGACCAAGAAGAAAAAAGGCGCGGCCAAAGATAAACTTATAAAACTCAAAAACAAAGACAAAATGCTCAAAGACAAGACAAAAGGCAAAAGCCAAAGAATAAATAGGTTGGCCAAGGGCGAGACAAAGGATATCACTTTGAAATTCCAAGCTACCAAGGGCAAAGTAAAAACTTGAGCGGAGATGCTCACAAAGATCATTTCGGCCAAAAACCCCTTGAAGCGGATCTTTTCTTTTAACAACGGGTATATCAAAGCAATACCCAAAACCGCTAAAAAAGACAGCTGAAATCCCAGGTCGTCGCGCAGTAATTTGGGATTTATCATCAGTAAAACAAAGGCAACCAATGACAAGCAATAAGCCAGCCGGTTCAAGCGGCCGATAGCCATGGCTAGAAGGAACATAAAAGCCATAATACCGGCGCGGACAGCCGAAGCCGGAAAGCCGATCAAGGTTATGTATAAAAACAATATGATCGAAGACAATATAAAAGCTCTTTTTCTATTCAAGCCGATGTAGATAAAAAAAATGAAGGCTCCGGCCGAGAAAAGACTGATGTGCAAGCCGGAAATAGCGGCAATATGGGAAAGCCCGGATCCGGAAAGATCCTCTCTTAAGCTATTACTAATTCCCCGTTTATATCCCAAAACCATAGCGTTCAAAAGTCCGGCTTCGGGCTCCGGTATGAATTTGTCTATTTTTGCCTTTAAGCTTCTCTTGAAAACGAACAGGCCTCTGAAAAATCCGCTTTTAAGACTTTTATCCCGACTGACAAACCGGATCTCGGGATAATAGCAAAGCGAGTATATGTCATATCTGGCCAAATAGCGATCATAGGCAAAGCCTTCAAACTCTTCCGGGGCCTTGAGCCGACACCCCAGATCGAGAATATCTCCGTAATGATACTTGGGGTAGAGATCAGTGCTTACCAATACTTTGCCTTCAAGATCTTGAGCCTTGATCTCCAGGTTTAGCTTATTGTTTCTTGCGTCCGGTTCGCTTGAGACCATGCCGGAGAATTCAAGTTCTTGGCCATTGTAATACCATATCTTGTCAGGCGCTGTGATCGGCCGACTTATTTCCAAGCGCCAAATCCCTAAAAACAAAAAAGCTCCGGCCAAGGTTATGACAAAGAGATATTTTTCACTTCTTAGAGCAAAAGAAGTAATGATCAATGAACAAAATATAATGAAGCAAAGATCGCAGGCCGGGATACCAGGCGCGAATGAAGATAAAAATATGCCTAAAACAAAAGAAAAAACAATTATCAAAACCGTGGTTCTCTTGTTTAACATTGACTTTATTTGAATTTTATGTTATAAATAAAATATATTTGCTCTTTTCCAATCCAACCTTTTTCAAAGGAGCCCTTTATGAGTTGTATTTTTGACGATTTAATAGAAGAAATCGCGACAGATCAAGAGCTAGATTTTGCTCTTGATGTCCTCAATCTAATCCGAGAAGAAAACGGACTCCCCAGGTACAACCAGTACCCGGAAGAATTCGATGAAGGACATGACATCTTTATAGGTGCCCAATCTTGGATCCGGAAAAACAGGTATCAGCACGCCACACCAAGAGATTATGTCAATCTCTATTTCGGGCACCATGACCAGGAAGTGAAAATTAATCCGGAAGAGCCGGAAGACGCCTACTCCGGCATGGGGCGTATGAGCCGAGTCGGGGTTGGAGTCATCGATGCCTTGACCATTTGAAAATCATCTTCTTAGACCGTGAACTTTGTTCGCGGTCTTATTTTTTTGCACTTTTCAGATAAGCCTCAATAAAGCCTTCGATATTGCCGTCAAGCACATCATTGATCTGGGCGGTCTCATGCTCGGTGCGATGATCCTTGACCATTTGATAAGGCTGCATTACATAAGAGCGGATCTGCTTGCCCCACTCGGCCGTGGCCACCTCTCCCCTCACATCCTTTTCTTCTTTAGCTCTTTCGGCTTCCTGCTTTTGCAATAATTTCGATCTTAAAAGATTCAGGGCAAATTCTTTGTTCTGATGCTGGGATCGCTGCGTCTGGCACTGCACGACAATGCCGCTCGGTTTGTGCTTGATGCGGACGGCTGTTTCCACCTTGTTGACATTCTGTCCACCCGCGCCGGAAGCTCGATAAGTATCTGTTTCTATGTCCTCGCTTTTGATCTCGATATCTTCGCTTTCCGGCAATTCCGGCACCACATCCACCAAAGCGAAAGAAGTGTGGCGCATGGCTTCGGCATCAAAAGGAGAAATGCGCACCAGGCGATGCACACCTGACTCAGAACGCAAATGTCCGTAAGCCCAGCGGCCTTCCACACGGATGGTGGTTCTTTTTATTCCGGCCTCGCTGCCGGTTTCGCGCTCCAAAACTTCGGCTTTCCAATCCTTTTTCTCAAAAAATCGCAAATACATCCGCTCAAGTATCTCGGCCCAATCCTGAGCATCGACCCCGCCGGTACCGGCATGGACGGATAGAATGGCATTGCTTTTATCATATTTACCGGAAAAAAGCGCATAAAATTCCAATTCTCTGAATCTCTCCTCCAATTCGGCCAGATTCCGACTGATCAAAGTTTCCATATCCGTATCGCCGGTTTCATTAGCCGCGTCCTTGGATAAACTGTCCATATCTTCTATCTCTTTTTGGATGCTCTCCCATTTTTCGATCTCTTTGTTCAAATCCTCAGCTTCCTTACTTACGCCGACTGCTTTTTCCTGGTCATCCCAAAATCCCGGTTCGGCCATTTCTCTTTTTAGTTCTTCATACCTGGCTTTGCCTTCATTCATAGCTAAAACCTCCCAAAGTTCTTGGAAGCGTTTTTTCAAGCTATCTGTTCGCTTAGTAAGATTATCCATTTTTTAGAATTATCAAAACTTCAATCTTCAATTACGCTATTATATCAAACTATATACTAAATATTATTTTTTTACAAATCAAAAAACGCCTTTTAGAGGCGCTTTTTGCTATTTGATGTTTATAACTTTCAATATAATCTATATTAACGTTTACTCCACTGCGGGGCGCGTCTGGCTTTTTTCAGACCCGGTTTCTTTCTTTCCACTCTTCTCGGATCTCTGGTCAACCAGCCCTTAGCTTTGATCGAAAGCTTATATTCCTCATCGATCTTCACCAACAATCTGGCAATAGCGTGCCTGGCTGCTTCAGCTTGGCCGCTTTTACCTCCGCCTTTAGCCAATATCGAAAAATCCGCATCCTGAATGCCGGCCATTTTTATCGGCTGCATCACAGTACCGGCCTGAGTCTCATCAAAATAAGCTTCCAGGGGCATTTCATTCACCAAAACCTTTCCACTGCCTTTCTTATACATCCTGACCTGAGCAACAGAACGTTTTCTGCGGCCGACAGCCTTAATATATTCTCCCTTCATTTCAAGCTTCTTCTCAGAAGTTTTGGCTTCTTTTTTCTCTGTCTTTTTTTCTGTGGTTTTTTCTGCCATATATCTTTAACTATTTGATAATTAATCTTTTAAGCATTCCGGTTCTAAGTTTGGTCGGAGGAAGCATGTCTCTGACCGCTCTTCGCAAAACCTCTCCCGGGTCGCTGTCCAGCAATTCTTTTACCTTCTTGGTCTTCAAACCTCCCGGATATCCGGAATAGCTATAGTATTCTTTTTGGTCGATCTTTTTGCCGGTAAGCTTTATCTTGCCTATGTTGGTAACTTCGACCGTATCACCCCTATCCAAATGCGGTTCGTATTCCGGCTTGTTCTTGCCTCGCAATATCAAAGCTATTCGGCTGGCCAATCTGCCTACCGCTTCTCCGCTGGCATCGATCTGATGTATTTTTCTATCTGTCATATCTTTTTATTATTTATACTAATTCCAACTGTACGACCTTAGCGCCGTCGCCGGCTCTGGTCCCCAATTTGATTATTCTGGTATAACCGCCTTTTCTATCTTTATATTTAGCGCCCAAAACTTCGATCGCTTTTTTCACGGCCATCTTCTGAGGCAAAACTGAGATCATCTTCTTGATGGAATTAAGATCTCCTTTCTTAGCCAAAGTGATGGTCTTTTCCACCAAAGGTTTGACCGCCTTGGCTTTGGCTTCGGTGGTAGTCACCTTTTCGTATATCAAAACACTGGAAGCCAAGTTCCTGAGCATCATTTCTCTTGGTTCTTTTTTTCTATCAAGTTTTTTTCCTTTTATTCTATTTGCCATATTATTTCATTAATCTCTTTATTCTTTCTCTTCTTTTTTCTCCTCCTTTTTTTCATCAGCTTCGGAAGCATCCTCTTCCTTTTCTTCTTCCTCTTCTTTCTTATCATCTTTGGCCTCCTCGGTCTTTTCCCCGTCCAAAGCTCCGAACTGCTCTTTCATGATAGAAACAGCGTTCTTGAAAGCCTCTTCAGGAGAAATAGTGCCGTCGGTCTCTATATTCAAAGAAAGTTTGTCCCAGTTGGTCATATCGCCGACACGAACATTATCAACATCCAAGCCAACGGCCAAAACCGGAGAAAATACAGCATCCATATCGATCATACCGATCTCGCCTTTCTTTTCTTTAATGGATTCTACCGGCCTATATCCGCGTCCTTTGCCGATCAAGATCTCCATTGATAAACTTCCGGCCATATCAGTGATATTGGCGATGGTCAAGTCCGGATTAACTATCTCGATCTTGCTATCCTTCTTGATGTCTGAAGCCTTCACTTCCTTTTTGCCGTGAACATCCAATTCCAATCTTACTTCTTCGTCTTCGAACATCTTGATTTTAAGGTTTTTTAGATTCAAAATTATTTCCAGAACATCCTCTTTAACATGAGGAAGTGAGGAAAATTCATGAGCCGCCTCCTTGATCTTTACGGCGACAACAGCGGTACCCAATAAGGATGAGAGCAAAACCCTTCTCAAAGAGTTGCCTACGGTCATGCCATAGCCGGGATAAAAAGGTTCGATGACAACCAAGCCTTCGTTGTCCTTTTTGCCCTTTTTGAACTCTATTTTATTCGGTTTTGCTATGTTGTTGTCCATATTTTTTGCTTTAAGAATTCTAATTCTTATATGAAAATTTATTATTTAGAGTAGAACTCGACGATCATCTGGGTATTGATATTGGACTTGATCTGAGCAGCCTTAGGTTCGGAAACGATCTTAGCTTCCAGCTCTTTGGCATTGAAGCTGATCCAGCCCGGAATCTCGATATTCTTGATCTTTTCTTCAATATCCTTGAAAAGCTTGTCGGAAGCGCCTTTCTTGGCCACTTTGATGACATCGCCTTCTTTCACTTTAATGGAAGGAATACTGACTCTTCGACCATTCAAAGAGAAGATCCTATGAGCCACCATCTGCCTGGCTTGATTCCTGGAAGAAGCCAAACCGACGCGATAAATGACATTATCAAGCCTTTGTTCCAAAAGCTGCAGCAGACTTTCACCGGTCTGCCCCACTTTCTTACTGGCTTTATCAAAAGTTATTCTAAATTGTTTTTCAGACAGGCCATATTGCTTTCTGGCTTTCTGTTTTTCGTTCAACTGAGTACCAAAGTCGCTTCTCCTTATCATGCCTCGGCTCTTAGGGCCGTGGAAGCCCGGAATATAACTCCTTTTGACCATGGCGCACTTGGGAGAGTTGCATCTGTCTCCTTTGAGCATCAATTTTTCGCCGACTCGACGGCATTGTTTACATTTTGGTTCTAAATTTCTTCCCATATTTTTTTGATCTTCTTCCTTGATATCTTGATCAAGTTTACAATTTTATTATTATTGATCTAAACTCTTCTTGGTTTTTTAGGACGGCAACCATTGTGAGGGATGGGGGTAATATCTTTTATCGAGGTGACATTCAAGCCGTTGGCATTCAAAGACCGAACAGCTGATTCACGCCCGGTGCCGACTCCGCTTACAAAAACACTGACATCCTTCAACCCGTAATCCTCTCTGGCCTTGATGCAGGCGATCTTGGAAATGATCTGAGCAGCATAAGAAGTCGCTTTCTTCGGACCTTTGAATCCGGCCACACCGGCTGAGGCCCAAGACAAAACATTGCCGTTCAGATCGGTCAAAGTGACTATGGTATTGTTGTAAGTTGCTTTCACATAAGCTTTTCCAACCTCGGTTCTGGTCTTTTCTTTTCTTTTCTTTCTGCCTTTCTTTTTGTTGGCTGATTTGTCGTTCTTTCTTTCTTCCAGTTTCTTTTTGATGTCATCCGGCAACTCGTCGTCATAAGTCTCTTTCTTTTTTGATTCCTTTTCCGGTTCCAGATCCAATTTTTCCTCTTTTTCCTCCTTTTTATCTTTAATTTCTTGAGTTTCTTCCTTTTTGGTATCAGAAACAGGCGAAGTTTCCTTCACTTCTTTTTCTTCGGCCTTTTCTTCCTTTTTGATATCTTTTTTTTCTTCTGCCATATTTAGTATCTAAAATATTTTAGTGATTCAAGTTATATAGTTTAGGTCTTTTGAGCGGCCGGAGACTTTCCTGACCCAGCGGTCCTTCTAACATTGCCTCTGACAGTTCGATTATTATTCTTGCTGCTCTGGCCTCTGACCGGCAATCCCTTGGCGTGCCTATCTCCTCTATAAGAACTGATCTCTTTCAATCTTTTGACATTGCTGACCACTTCTCTTCTCAGATCGCCCTCGACCACGTGCTTTTTTTCAACAATTTCCCTGATCTTATTGATCTCACTGTCGGAGAGATCCTTTACTCTTTTTTCCGGATCAACCTTGGCGTCAGCCAAAATATCAGCAGCGGTATTTCTGCCAATGCCGAAAATATAGGTCAATGAAATAACGACCTTTTTATCTTGTGGTATTGTCACTCCGGCTATTCTTGCTTGAGCCATAATATTTATTGAATTTAGATCTCAAAATGTCAAATTATCTGTTCTGCCATCATGCTTGTGAGCTACGGATCAATTTTCCATTTTGACCTTTTCATTTTAAATTATAATTATCCTTGTCTTTGTTTATGTTTTGGATTTTTACAGATAACATAAACGCGACCTTTTCTTCTAACGGTCTTACAATCCTTGCAGATCTTTTTTGCGCTTGCTCTTACTTTCATATGATAAAATAACATGAAATATGCGGACATATTTCCATGCCTGTTTTCAAATTATCTTTTTAAATGGATGATCACAGTCTGAATGTGATCCTACCTTTGCTCAAATCATAAGGACTCATCTGAACTTTTACCCTGTCTCCTGGCAATAATCTGATCTTGTACATTCTCATTTTACCTGACAGATGAGCCAATATCTCATGGCCATTATCAAGCAAAACTTTAAAAGTAGTGGCAGGCATAGCTTCTAAAACTTCGCCTTCCAGTTCAATAAAATCCTTTGAATTTGCGACTTGGTTATTTTTATCGTTTGACATTAACAAAAAAATTTTACCAAAAAAAGTTGGTAAACTTTGTTAATTTTATTAACTTTTTTCAAAAATATTATATATATTTTTCGTATATGGCAATTATATAGGCAATTTTTCCAATTGTCAAGGGTATTCATCAGTAAAAGAAAAGAGTGAAGAAAAAAAGAGAAAAAATATTTGTAATTTGATATTTGTAATTTGTTGAGCGAATAGATCCTTCGCTATCGCTTCTGGATGACAAAAACTTAGGTACTCTCAAATTCGACATTTGGGCTATTTGAGGTATCCGCAGGCGAGATTGCTCGGTTTTTCCGCCCGGAGCGGAAAAAATCTCGCCGAGGCTAAGCGCCGGCTGCCGCCGGAGCAGCCGGACGCGGCCGAAAAATAGCCTGAAGGTCGAATTCATTTGATCCGCGTTATACGTTATGCGAATAGATCCTTCACTATCGCTTCTAGATGACAAAAAAATATTCAATAATTTAGAGCTTAGAATTTAGGGTTTAGAGTTTTACCATAACTGGATTCCCGCCTGCGCGGGAATGACGAAGAGAAAGTGAAAAGATATTTGCAATTTGATATTTGATATTTGCAGTTTGCTATGCGAATAGATCCT
>WJLG01000070.1 GCA_014728685.1 Candidatus Falkowiibacteriota bacterium | reverse complement strand
CCTTTAAAAAGGAGAAGGATCATGAGGACAGAAGGGGTAATGATGTTTAATAAGCTCGATTTTGAAGACACAGAAATAGCCAGGATCCAAGTTAAATCAGGCTGGCTGATAGTCCATATCACGATTCGTGAGGAGCAGAGAGAGTCGAACGGACTCAAGTTTACCGGAAGAGTCGTCAATACAGGCCCCGGCAACACTCTATCTGAATTCAAGGACAGAGATGTATCAGGAGATTACTTCGGAAATAGTGAGTATGGTTTTATAAGCTTAGTAAAGGAGGTTATGGTTGGATAAGAGGCAAGTGCGTTTGGCCAGTGATCATGACAATGGTAGCACTGTTGATGAAACAAAAAAAGAACACCCTGAGAAGCCGCCTGGCTTCGGACAAGAAAGTCGAGCAAGCAAACCTTCTTCTAATAGCCGGCCGGCCGGATGGTAGGCCTGCGACCCGCTTTTGTTAGAGCGGGTTTTTTATTGATTTTATTGCCTTTTTTATCAAAGGGGTGTATAATATGAATAAGAAGTTAAATATTATTAACTTATCTTCGTTTGTTTGGGAAGATCAATTAGCCCATTTAAAACAAAGGGAGATAAAAAAAATTATGGCAAAGATGACCAAAACTCAAATCATGTCAGCTCTTGCGGAATCAACCGGATTGAGCAAAAAGGAAGTCGCCAATGTCGTTGAGACAATGGTAGAGATGGCTTACAAGGAGGCTAAGAAAAATGGTGAATTCACCGTTCCCGGATTGGGAAAATTGGTAAAAGTTCACAGAAAGGCCAGAATGGGAAGAAATCCGGCTACTGGCGAAGAGATCAAGATCCCGGCCAAGACCGTTGCCAAATTCAGATTAGCTAAGGCTGCTAAGGAAGCTGTACTATAATTTGAATTTACAAGCTTAAATTACAAACCCCCTGCTAAAAAGCAGGGGGTTTGATATTTTTGGAACCCAGAGGGCTACCGCAAAAATGAGATATTTAACAGTAGTCCCCAAAGAGATGCAAACTTAGGGGTTCGGATCAGAAGCTCTATTACAAGCTTCTGATAGAAGCCTCTAAGGTATCCAGTCTTTTATATATTGACCGATGCCGTTTTGTTCAAGTTTATTCTTTCTTTTTTTATTGCTATAAAAATACAACACCACCGACCTTAGATCAAGAAGATAGCGGTTGGCCGTTATTTTATACTTGATCATGGCTGAGGTTTTCAGAGCTCGTCTGATGGTTTTGTCTTGAACGCCGCAAAGCTTGGCAGTTTCAGATACATTGAGCCAGATCGGATTTTCGACCTCCTCTGAAAGCATTGTCCGCCTCTTGAACACCGGTATATCATATTGGTCCTTATTGTCATGATTATCTTCGGATTTTTTTTGATCTTCGGTCTCTAAATCTCGGCTTTCAGGAAAAGCCTTTTTTGTTTCCATCTCCCTGGCCAATATTTGGAAATAATCGCTCATTTTCTTAAGTTATGTCCATAACGGGGTGGACTTAAGCTGTGGATATCCTCATTATGGTTGGATCAAGGTTTTTTTATAAGCCATTTAGGACTAAAGTCCAGTACGTGTTGGACTTTAGGTTTAAATATATTATACCTATAGCCTAAAAAATGCAAGAAAAAGCAAGTAATTGACAGAATTAATTATTTATACTGTTTTGTATTGAAATTTTATAAATTAGGGTAAAAAAACGCATTAGCTTATTGTTTTTCCCAAAAAGATGTGATATTATTCTTTATATATTGAAAAGAGGAATCGTATCCTTGTTTTTATATTTGGGTGTTTTATCGACCATAAAAACGATTTTTCAATAACTGTAACATAATCTTTTTTATTACGTATAATTAGGCGTAAACCCTGAAAGCTTTTTAAGGCCGCTTGGGGCGCGTTGTCTAAAATGAACGACCGTAAACTGTTTGTAAAAATCAAGAAGAAAGATAAAGATTCTTTTGTTAAAGCTTATGATATGTATGTTGAGGACATACATAGATTTGTGTATTTTAAAGTTGGCAGCCAAGAAGAAGCCAATGACATAACCTCAAAAGTATTCTTGAAAACATGGGGCTATATTTTAAAGGAAAGCTTGGATCGAGAGAGATCACTAAGAGCCTTGATCTATAAGATAGCTAGGAATACCATCATCGATCATTATCGGGAACAAAGCCGTAAGAGTGAGTCGAGCATCGACGCCTCTGAGGGCTTATCTGAATCCCTTGTGGATGAAAAACAGGACCTGGCTAAGGCCTTGGAGATCGATTCTGACATTGAGATGATAAAAAAAGCCCTGCCTATGATCAAGGATGAATATAGAGAAGTGATAATAATGCATTATATAAACGAAATGTCCTTTGCTGAAATAGCTGATATTACAGGAAAAAGCAAGGGTAATGTCAGGGTGATAAGCTACCGAGCATTAAAAGCCCTAAAAGAGATCATAGAAAGATCTCAAGATCAATAGAATGAACGAACAAGATATAATCAAAAAATTAAAAGAGCTCAAAGGCATAAGGCCGCAAAAGGACTGGAAAGAAGACACCAGGAGTTTTTTGGTATCTGAAATAAGGAATTCAGTGGTTGAGGCGCCGGAAAAGGATCTTATCCGTGATATTTTGTCGATTCCCAAGAGTATCTTTTCCAAGGCGACCGAACAGGCTTGGGCCGTAGCCGCTATTATCATTATCATAGCCGGCGGAGCTTTTACCACTCAAGCGGCGACCAAGAACGCCAGGCCGGGTGACTCTTTGTATTTAGCCAGAGTATTTTCTGAAAAGGCCAAGGTAGCCATTACTTTCAACAAGGAAGAAAAGGCTAAGCTGGATATGCAATTGGCTTCGAATCGCGCCAAAGAGATCACCGATGTTTTAGCCGAGTTGGATACTGATGAGAATGAAGATAGCAAGAAAAAAGCAGAGAAGCTTTCTGAAAGTTTTAGGGATGAGATCAAAATAGTAAAAAAGAACTTTGAGGAAATAAAACAGATCCGCGAAGAGGCTAATAAATCTGAAGAAAATGTTGAGGGTGGTCAGAAAGAAGAGGCTAGCTTCGGTATCGGTGATAGCCGCCCGGAGATCGTAGTGACCGAATCAAGCAAGGAAGATGAAGGGATGGATATATATGAAGAAGATGAAGACCTTGAAGCGGGTGGTGAAGAAAATGACGCAGAGGAGACCGCGGGTGATGCTAATGGGGAAGCCGAGGTTGATGCCGAAGTGAGTTTGGAAGTCGAGGCTTCGAGCACCCCTGAGACCTCGGACAATAATAAAGACAATGTTGATGATATATTGAGCAATGCTGAGATATCTCTTGATGCCAAGGATTTTGCTTCAGCCAAGGAGATGTTGGAGGCGGTCGATGAAATGATCGATAGTGGGGAGGTAAAAGGCGTGAATGCCAGCTCAACCCCAGAAGAGATAAAAGTTGATAATGTGGCTGATATTAGCTCCACATCAAGCGATCAGCAAGTTGAATAGGAGATAGTACGTTGCTCTAAAGATCCTTTTTTACCAAAGGAGCTTTAGAGGTTCGTATTATCGGCTGACGGGCCGAGAAGGCGAACTGCCAGACCTTTTAAAGGTCGGGATCCGAAGGGATCGGTTCTGGCACCTTAATAAAAAATCATCTTTTTCGGACTTACATAATGCCTTAAGGCATGTCCGGGGTCACTTAAAGTAAAACCAATAAAATTTTACTCTGCTCCGGGCTTCTGTCCGAGGTAGGGTACGGGATTCCGATTGGTTTTTAAAAAAACCTTGGATCATTCCTTAAGTATTATGCGAAAAAGATAACTAATTTTTAAACCGCAATTGATCTATGGACGTTTCAGTCGTTAGATAATTGGGTTTAATCTATTTCGATTCCCTTTATGAACAACTTAAAGAGAATCTTCACTGTAGGTTTGATGCTGGTGACTGTGCTCTCAATGAGCGTAGTAGCCGCTCCTCAGGTCGATGCTGCCGCTTCTGCTGGCGATTTGATCAAGATGGACGGTCTTTCATCAGTCTATTACCTCGGTGCTGATGGCAAGAGATACGTTTTCCCTAATGAATCTACTTATTTTTCATGGTACTCTGACTTCTCCAGCGTGGTAACCATTCCGCAGTCTGAGTTGGAGTCATATCCTTTAGGAGCTAACGTTACCGTTAGACCTGGTACCAAATTAGTTAAAATTACCACCAATCCAAAGGTTTACGCTGTAGAATCAGAAGGTTCCTTGATCGGAATCGCTGATGAAGCCGCTGCCGAATATTACTATGGTGAGAATTGGAACCAGAGAGTCGTTGACGTTGCTGATTCCTTCTTCACCAACTACACCATTCAGTCAAGCGAATTGACTGTTGGCGATGAATATCCGGAAGGATCTTTGGTTCAGCTTCCTAGCGAATCTGACATCTATTACATCACTGAGGCCGGTACTGCCAAAATGATCGCTGATGAATCAGCTTTCTTGGCTAACCGCTTCAAATGGAGCGATGTTTTGACCGCTGATGCAACTTATACATTGCCAACTGTTGGCAGTGATATTGCCGGAGCTGACAGCGACATTATTGACACTTCTCAGGGCGGAGGTGCTGGCACTGGCGTACAGCCGGGTGTTGGTACAGGCGTAACCGTAGCTTTGGCTTCGGATACTCCAGCCGCCATGAACGTTCCTTCAAAGGCTAGCAAAGTTGCCTTCGCTAAGGTTAACTTCACTGCTTCCAATGATGGCGACGTTACTGTTAAGAATGTCGTAGTTAAGAGAGACGGTTTGGGTGTTTATAGCGAGATCGACAAGGTATATCTATACCAGGGTGATACTCGTTTGACCAATGGCCGTTCTGTTAATTCAAGTTCAAACACTGTTACTTTCAACAGCGTTAATCTGGAAGTTCCTGCCGGAATGACCAAGAGCTTGACCATCGTTGCCGACATTGCCGATCTGACAACTGCCGGTAACCATGCTTTGGGTATTGCCGCTGCTAGCGCTATCACCACTGATGGTGCTTCAGTATCCGGTTCATTCCCGGTAATGGGCAACACTATGAGCTTTTCAACCACTGCCGTTGCCGCTTTGACCGTTACTCAGAACAATGGTACTTCTACTACCAATGTCAAGATCGGTCAGGACGAACAGGAGGTGGCTGATTTCGACATCGACAACGACAATGTTGAAGATGTCCAATTGACCAGGATCACTTTGACCAACGGCGGAAACGCTGATCCGTCAGACCTGGGCAATATCAAGCTTTACTATCAAGGTTCAGAGATCGCTGACGGCGTTTTGGCCGACGAGAAGATCGACTTCGACTTCGACGCTATTACCATTGATAAGGGCGACAGCAATGTCAACTTCAAGGTAAAGGCTGATATCGAAGGCGGAATGAACAATACTTTGAAGCTTTATATAGCTAATGCAGCTGATGTAGTTGCGGTTGGCGACACTTATGGCTACAATGCCAGCGTGACTGTCACTGCTTTTGACTCTTCTGCCGAAGCTTATCCTTTGACTTTCCAGGGTTCTGAGATCACTGTCAATTTGGCCACTGATAACGCCGAAACCGTTATCAAGGATCAGACCGATTTCGTGTTTGGTACTTTGGAAGTTGATGTCAAAGAAGATGTTGAGATCAATGAAGTGAGAGTTACTATTGCCGAGACCGAAGGCACCGGAAATAGCGGTGTTATCGATATCGACAACTTGGAGCTTTACAACATGGATACCACTGAGATCCTTGATGGTACTGTTGTAAGCGGAAATGGCGACAGTGCTTCCACTTCTGTTGTATGGAAGTTCGAAGACTTCACTTTCTCTACCGGTGAGGAATCATGGCAGGTAAGAGGTGATATCCCTTCAACCGCCAATTCCGATGATGCTTATCAGATCTCTTTCGATCTGAACCCATCCAGCACTTTTGACGCTCAGTATGCCGCTACCAACGACGCGGTTACTTCTAGCGACATGAGTCAGGTCACATTGACCGGTAAGACCAAGACTATCGGAGCTTCCGCTTTGACAGTCTATCCGTCTTCATTCAACAACGGCGATGCCGTTGCCAATACCGACGATGTTGTGATCGCCGGCGGCAGCTTGAAGACCGGATCTGTTTCCGGTGTTAATATCACCGAGATGATCTTCGAGGGTGCTTCATCAACTGCTGAAGATGGAACCGATGATAGCAACGCTTACCTTGACAGCACTAATGTTGAGCTGCTTGCCCTATATATCGATGGCGCCATGGTCTCTTCTGAGTCCACTTTGTCCACCGAGGGTGAAGTCACTTTTGATTCACTTGATATCGATATCGCCAAGAACACAAGCGTTGATTTCGAGGTTAAGTTGAATATAGCCGGTACTTTGGATGCCACCAATCAAACTGTCAGAGTACAGTTGAGAGGCATCTCAGCCACTGATGATAATAATGATTCAGTGAACGCTGTCGAGTCCGGTGAAAGCACCACTATTGCCGGAACCGCTACTGTTGATTTCGGCAGAGTAATAAGCTTGCACTCAAGCGGATCTCTCGAGGTCTCTATGGCTAATGATGTTGACGATGTTGACGCTACCAAGTATGTCTTGGCCAGTGTTTCCGACAACAAGATAGCCAGAGTCAAGATGAAAGCCAGCTACGAAGATGTCGATGTTACCAAATTGGTAGTTTCGATCAGCAGCGGAACAGTTCATCGTTCTGTTGACTCAGTGTCTATCACTGATTCTGCCGGTACTGTATTGGCTTCTGCCGATATGGTTGCTGCCAGCAGTTCTGAATCTTCAGCTACTTTCGAGAACGAAGACGGCTTATTCACTGTTGAGAAGGGTACTGAGTACTTCTTCATCACCGCTGATGTAGCCGGTATGGGTGATGGTGCTTCTGAAACAGCTGTTTCAGGCGATGCTGTCACTGTCTTCGTTGAAGATGTTGAAGCTATCGGTGATTCCGGTGTTAAGATGGTTGACGGTGCTTCCGGTGCCGTAAGCTATGCCGGAACCGGCGCTTCTGCTACCGCTAATACCGGTTCTGCCAACGAGGCCAAGGTCGTAGGTACCATGATCACTTCAGTTACCAACGAAACCTCTGGCACTTTGGCTGCCGGCAGCCAAGAGATCTTCAGGATGGACGTTACCGTCAATGACGGAACCAACGCTTCATCTACCGGAGATGTTCTTGAGACTGCTTTGAAGCAATTGCTGATCACTGTAAATTACTACAGCACAACTGCTTCTACTGCCACTGTCATGAAGCTTTATAGAGAGGGCAAATCAGGTTACGCTACTACCACTGTTCCTGCCAGCGGATCTGAAGCTACCTTCGATCTTGATGGAGCTGCTTCCAATAGTACTGATTGGAGCTCATCCAACTACGAGATCGCTCAAGGTTCTACCGCCACTTTCTATGTAAAGACTACTATCGATAGTGCTGGTGACAGCGATTATATCCAAGTCACTATGCCTGATATCGATTCCGCAGACTTTACCTGGCATGATGGCGACAATGACTACACTGAACTAAGGCTTGATTATTCGGAACTTTCCGGTGTCACCTTACAGTAAGTATTAGTTATTAGAGCATAGTCGAGTGGGAGACTTTAAATCCCATAAAGACCCCTCGCCAGTACTGGCGAGGGGTCTTTTAATTCCATTATTAATTACCAATCTCCAATATCAAATCTCCAATATCAAATCTCCAATATCAAATACCCAATATCAAATACCCAATATCAAATCTCCAATATCTAATATTTAATATCTAATATCTAATATATTCGTTGACTTTAATTGCTTATCTAGTATAATTAAGATAGGTTTTAAAATAAAAAATAAAGGGGATATCAAACCCTTTATATTTTTATTATTTAGATATTTGAGCCGATTCATTATTAATTATCTTTTTTATGTCCCAAAAGATCTATTTGATCATTTTAAAAACCGGTATTTACGCCGCTTTTCTTTCCTTTATAATAGTGGCCAATAACCTGCTTTTTCCTTTTATCACTTCCAAACAGATATACTTCAACATCCTTATAGAAGTCTTGTTCGTGGTCTGGATGGCCTTCTTGATAAAATATCCGGCCTGGCAGCCTTTTAAGAAAGAAAACAAGAATCTTATCACCTGGGGTTTGGTGGCTTTTTTCGGAGCTTTGCTGATGTCGCTCTTGGCCACGGTTGATGTCAATATGAGTTTTTGGGGTGATATTGAAAGAATGCTTGGCATCTTTCATCTGCTTCATTTTTTGGTATTTTACTTTATTATCATTACCGTAATGAAGAACGCCCGGGATTGGAAGTTTTTATTACTAGTATCGGTCATAACCGGCACTTTAGTGGCTTTGAAGGCCGTTAACGGCGTCCGTCATAGCTATATCGGTAATGCCGCTTATGTGGCTGCCGTGTACATATTCAATATTTATTTTGCGATCATTCTATTCTTTAAGGAGAAAAGCAATTGGAAATGGCTTTATTTATTGCCGATCATGTTGATGTTGCAGGGTTTTATCATAGCTAGGATATCCGGTGCTTATGTCGGTCTGGGATTTAGCGTTATTTGTTTTTTCTTTCTTTTAGGTGTCTTGCACAAAAATAAAAAGATCAAAATAGCAACCCTTGTTTTATTCTTATTGATGGCCGGCTCTACTTATTGGATCTTTACTCATAAGGATCATTCATTGGTTAAAGATATAGAACCGATCCAAGAGATCTCAATAGGAAAGAATACGTTTCAGACTCGTTTGATATCATGGAGAGCGGCAATTAATGATTTTCAAAAGCATTGGTTCTTAGGAGTAGGGCATGGTAATTATTCGATCATTTTTGATAAATATTTTGATCCGAGTTTTTTTAACCATACTAAAGTAGAAACTTATTTTGACCGCGCTCATAACAACATCCTTGATATAGCATCAACTACCGGCATTGTCGGCTTGCTTACTTATTTATCGATCTTCGTGGCCTTGGGTATATATTTGATAAAAGCTTATAGAAGAGGCCGGATCGGAGTTTTGGAATTCTCTTTGATATCTTCTTTGCTTATAGCTTATTTTGTCCAGAATTTAGCTGTATTTGACTCCTTGGTGACCTATATATCTTTAATGGTTCTTCTGGGATATGTTCACTGGATAGCTAATTATGAGGAAAATAACGGCAATATCAAAGATGTTTTGAATAAAGAAGGTGATAAAGCCTGGATAAACAATGAAATATATGCTTTGGGAGGCATTGGTTTGATAATCCTGATGATAATGTGGAATTACAATATCTTACCCATAAAGATGCTTCAAGGAACCATTGCCGGACAGAGGGCTTTTGCTGAAAAGGATTTCAGCCGGGCGATCGATGAATATCGCGAGGCTTTGAAGTACGATACGCCTTTGGATCGAGATAGCCGCTTTACTTTGGTGCGTTCGGCTGTGAGTAATTATTGGCAAATGAGCAAGATGAGCCAGGATGAGCGTGATGAGGATATATTGTACGTGATCGAGCAGGCTGAGAAAAACACAGCCCTATCTCCACATGACACTCTTTTACAAATGCAGCTGGCCAGATCTTACGATATCGCTTCAAAATATCTATCAGATCAGAATAAGCGCGAGGAATATGCGAAATTAGCCATAGATGCCATTGATAGATCCATTGCCGCTTCTCCCGGACGCATACCGGTATATTTTATCAAAAGCCAAATACTCTTGAATCAAGGCAAGAAAGAAGAGGCTTTGGAGGTTTTGGAATATGCAGCTACCTTGAATGATAATTATTATGAAAGCTATTGCCAGATCGGGCAGGTGTACTTGATGCCGAAAGAGGTGACGCCGGAAGAACAGGAGATCGGGATGGAGAATCTTTTGCGCTGTTTTGATAACGGCGGTTATAATTTGGTGGTTACCCCCAATGCCATTAAGCGAGGGATCAATTATTTTATAACTACCGGAGAGGAAGATAAGATACTCAAGCTCTATGAGCAATTGGTAAAATATGAACCCCGAGATCCGAAAAATTGGATCAATCTGGCCAAACTTTACGACAGTATGGGTAAATACAAAAAAGCGATAGATACCGCTAAAACGGTGATACAGATCGATCCGAACACCAAGGCTGACGCTGAAGAGTTCATAAAAACCGTTGAACAGAAGATGGAAAACGGAAGTTGATCCAATTGGGCTTATTAAGCTTTTCGTGTTATAATTTAAATCAATAAGTACTCACATCAAGTTCAATGATCTGTTTGAATTGCAAGAAGCAAATCCCGGATGATTCTTCGTCATGTCCGCATTGCGGGACCGAAGTTTCAGCCAAGCATCAACTGGGCAAAGAGATCTCTTTCAGGCGCTGGCAGAGATGGTTTTTCTATACTCTGATAGCAGTAATATTCTTGGGCATGGTTGGCGTGACCGTTAAATTTTACAATTCCAACACTAAATTGGTCTTAGAGATGGCCAACATAAAAGGCGATTTGAATAAGAAAAGCGAGGTATTGGCCGGTTATGCCGATCTGGAAGCGCGGTTGAAAAAAGATAATGACAAATTGAAAAGCGATCTGGCCTTGGAAAGCGAGAAGCTTACGATCAAGACCAGTGAAGCGGCCAAGCAGCTTAATGAGAGCCGGAAGGTGAAATCGGATTATGAAAATTGTTTATTGGACTTGAATTTGATCTCGGATAATTATAAGAATCTTATAAATAGCACAGCTGTCGGCATCAGTGATCAAGACTTGAAGAGATTTTTGGTAGCTGATTTCAATCTTGATACGGCTACGGACACTGATAAGGATGGCTTATCCGACAAGATAGAGGATGCTATCGGCACCAATGCCAATCTGATGGATTCGGATTCTGACGGTTATTCCGATAAAGCCGAGTTGCTTTCCGGATTTGATCCGACAGGTTCCGGTTCTTTGCCGATCGACAATACTTTTGCTTCAAGAAATCAAGGCCGTGTTTTCAAGCAGGTAGAGGCAGATGACCAGGCTTGGTATATCGGCAAGGACTCTAAACGTTATTTTTTAGGTAAAATTAGCCAATAAAATTTAAAATCTATGTTTAAAAAACCGAAAGTTTTGATCACGACGGCGCTTTTTGCATTGGTGCTGATCGTGATCATAAGTATTTCTATCTACTTGTTTTATTTTACCGGAGCTTGGAAAATCTTGCCCCAGCCTTTTAAAGCGCAAGTGGCTTTTTCCAGGCTTGAGATCCTTTCTTATGAGCTTGTCTGCCATGAGAATTGCATGCTGGAGGCTCATCGCTATAAAGAAGCGATCGCTGATCAGCTGGCTCGCGATCCTGTTTTGGAGGATCAATTCGAAATGTATTTGAACGACCGCGGGCAGGAGACCAATTCATTCTTCAAAAAGGAGCTGGTGAAGATCGCCAAGATGGCCGAGGAAATAAAGAAGCGCCAAGATCCGAATTATGAGATCAAACTTCCGGATTATTTGCTTGATTATTTGAACAGGCCCAATGTCAATATGGATGCCAAGCGTCAGATCATGGCTAGTTTTGATAATCAGATAGGTGGTTCTTCTTGGGTTTTGGACGGACTTTTGCGAACTATTGCCGATCCGGCCAAGAGTTTGGATGAGCGCATACCGGCGATCTGGGATCTGGCCAATATTGCTTCGGAAAAAGACGAAGACGGTTCGCCTAAATATGAGAATATAGATTATTCACAGGTCTGCGGGATCTTGATGAAGCTGGCGACCGATAAAAAGGCTGATGATATGCTCAGGAAAGCGGCTTTGTCCAAGATGTATGCTTGTACTGTTTTCCCAGAGAATTATTCTAAAGCGATGTTTGAGAAGATCAAGGAGGTTTTTGAGGATAGGGATGAGCATTTGGGTATCAGGGATGCGGCTCTGGATGAGATAAGGTTTTACAATAATGTTTCTAGCTCTACTGTGATCTCGTATATGGATAAGGTTTATAATGATAAGGATGAGCATCCTTATTTAAGGCTGGGTGCTTATGGTTTTTTTAAAGATCTGGGTTATGAAGAATACAAGAGTCCGGATGTGACCCTTGAAGAAGCCAGTGATTATGTCAATGAGATCGGAGAGATCTGGTTTATTAGGCAAGACTAACAATTCTTAGATCGCCATCAGTTTTTACTTTTTCCGGAAGCGTGAAATTTTGGGCGATTTTTTACGAAATATCAGGCAAAATTCCGAACTCGTCCCGGCCCAAGACCGGGACTCAGACAACGGAATTTTTTCACCTGATATTTCTAAAAATCACTACAAATTTCAATTCCTCCAAAAGCAAAAAACAGATGGCGAAAGTTCCGATCTGCTTTTGAAGGGATTTCGCAGGCCGGATTGCTCGGTTTTTGCTTAAGAAGCAAAAAATCCGGCCGAGACATAGCGCGGCCGGCCGCCGGAGCCGGCCGACGCGACCTGAGAAAGCAGGATCGGAACGAAGCCTTAAATGGCTGACATAAAGGAGGGTATTATGAAAAATATTTTTAAAATTTGTTACTTAAAAGTAATAATTATTTGCGGAATCTTTTTCTTTGTTGCTCCGGCCATGGCCATGCCGGTCGGCACTTTGCTTTACCGCACTTCCGGCGGAGGCCAGATGTATGGCTACAACACCGATCTCATACTTGACGGCACCAAGATCAATTGCGGCCACACCGGCATGTATGCCGGCAAAGATAAAAATGGCGATGACGTAGTATTGGAAGCAGTGAACAATGGCATTCAGCTGACCAAGCTTAAGTACTTTGTCAATTCTGCCAATAGCGAGAATTTCATTGGTGCCAAGATTCCCGAGAGTTTTCAGGCAGGTGATATCGACAAAATTAAACAGATCAGAGATTTCCTGACTGATCAGCACTTGGAATATGATATTGACTTCGGCCAGCAAAAAGGGCCGGACAGCGGAGAATTCACTTGCGTGGGTGTAGCCGAAAAGATTTACGAAAGCCTTAATTTCGGAAAAGAGATCACCAGCTTAGCACAGCTTGAATATACACCTTCCAGATATTATATCGACATCACCCCGGACGGCTATGACAATGAAAACATCTATAATGATGAGCTTGAAGACGTATTTTCCCAGAACAAAGAATTTTCCAAAATATCAAAACGCAATGATCTGATCGGCCTGGCCGGCAACGGCCTGGGTAAGAT
>WJLG01000069.1 GCA_014728685.1 Candidatus Falkowiibacteriota bacterium | reverse complement strand
ATAACTGAAAAATCTTCTATAAAAGCATAAAACAATTTTCTATATTGCTCCATTTTTTCTCTATCTCTATTTGTCCAAACCGGCTCAATAATATAAGTATACTTTTCTTTGATTATTGTTATACTCGGATAGCCACATAGAGAATGTGGATTATCTACTATTAGAACTTTATTATTATTTATTTTTTCTATTCTGGTATCGCATTTTTGAGTTTCAGAGAGCTCAATACACTCTTGAATATGATCATCAAACGTTTTACCAGTATTTTTTTTAACGAGTATATCAATCTTTGCTCCTATTGGAGGTACTCCCGGTCCCCCGCTTGAACATCCCGGATATTCATCTTTTGGTAAATCTTTTACCTCTAAAATGTAAACGAGTTCATCATTTTTATTATGCCATTTCCGGTAAGTATCCCAATCATTACCAATTTCTTCATTTTCTAGCATGGTCCAGTTCTTTGGATGTTTCATCTTGAATCCATATTCCTCATTCCTGTAGGTTTTCCAATCACTGGTATCTATTTCTTCCGGATTGCTTGCTTGATCGCCTTTTTCCTGTTCATTATCATCTGTGTTTTCTGTTGCGTTATTATTTTCATTTTGATCGATATTCTGCTCTTTCTCCGGCCTGCCGGTACAGCCTGCCAGAGATATTGATAATAGCATCAGTATGATCGCTATTGTTCTTAAATTCTTCATAGTTATATGTAATTAATATTAATGATGGTTTATGAATTACGAACAGATCCTTCGCTATCGCTTCTGGATGATAAAAACGTTATGCGTTACGCGTTATGCGAATAGATCCTTCGCTATCGCTCAGGATGACAAAAGCGTTATGTGTAAGAAAAATATTTGATATTTGTAATTTGATATTTGATATTTGCAGTTTGTTGAGCGAATAGATCCTTCGCTATCGCTTCTGGATGACAAAAACGTTATGTGTTATGTGTTATGCATTTCATTTTAAGTGTTTTTACTTTTTGAATTGTTCATAGACCTTGAGCCAATCATCTACCGAAAGATCCTGGGGCCTTAAGGTGCTTTTGATCCCGGCCGCGTTCAATTTCTCGTCTGCTTCTGCCGGCTTGATCCTGTAGCCGGCGGACAGATTATTCCTCAGCATCTTTCTCTTGGCTGCGAAACCGAATTTCAACATTTGAAAAAATTGCTTCTCATCAATTCTTAATTCTTCATTCTTAGTTCTTAATTTAATAATGGCGCTATCAACCTTTGGCTGGGGCCAGAACTTGGAAGCGGGCACATCAAGCGCTACTTCGCAATCAGCATAAAGCTGAACCGAGCAAGCCAGCAAGCTCATTTCTCCGGGACCGGCACAGATCCTTTGTGCCACCTCTTTTTGCAACATCAAGACCATTAACTCCGGTTTGATCTGGTTTTCCGAAATAAATCTTCTTAAAAAAACAGATGTGATATTGTACGGCAAATTGGCAACTATCTTGAATTTGGCTTTAGGACTTGAGAGAATCGAACTCAGATCAAGATCTAGTACATTTTGATTGATAACTTTCACATTATCAACATTCTGGCTATTTATTGCGTCTTTCAGAAAACCGGCTAGCTTGTCATCAAGCTCGACAGCTATGACCTCTTTGGCCTGGCTGGCCAGCTTAGCGGTCAAAAAGCCCAAACCCGGACCCACCTCCATAACCGTGTCGTCTTTTTCCAATTCAGCGAATTTGACTATCTTGTCATAAATCTTTTCAGATATCAAAAAATTCTGCCCCTTGCTGCGGCGCGGTTCTATTTCGTACAATTTACAGATCTCAAATGTCTTTTTACTTATATCCATATATAATAAAACTCTAAATCCTAAACTCTAAATCCTAAACTCGGCCGGAAAATAGACTGAAAGCCGAATTTGAAAACGCGTAATAAATTACGAATATCTAGTATCAAATCACAAATATTTCTTATATATCAATTTTCATTCTTGATCTTTTCTTTTCCATCGGAAATAAGGAAATTCATGAACAGCGCAGCAATGGCTCCCAGTATGAAGGTCCACTGCATGCCCAGAGATGGAGCAATAAGCATCACCAACAAGAAAGCAACTGCTGATCCGAAATTCAGAGCCATCTCCCTGATAACCGTATATTCATCGACAAAATGGCCTTCGTCAGCCGCTTTTTCATAATACAGAGCGTCAAAAGGAGCGCGCGTAAAGATCCTGGCCAGATTATGGTAGGTGGAAACCACAAAGATCTGAAAAGCGGTCTGAATAAATATCTTGACCACCCAGCCGATCGAATAGAACATAATACCGGCTCGCAATATCTTATCCCGCTTGCCGCCATCTCCCAATCGGCCGACAAGAAACTGCAACATTATAGAAGCGACTACGATCACGGAGGAAAGGAAACCGATCTGAAAATAATTTCCGTTCAAAAGCTCGAAAATAAAGATCGGCCAAATAACTATATTTATAATATACTCTATGCCATCTCCAAAATTCGCCAAAACCATCTTCCTTCTCTTTTTTGAAAATAATTCTTTTATGGTTTTAAAGTATCCCCAGCTGAATCGCTCATCGGTTTTAGGCATAGCGATCAAAGGCATGGCGGAAGCAAAATAGATGATTATGGAAAAAACGAACAAGATATTGTAATCAAAAGTAAAGATGATCCATCCGGCCACGACCGGCATGATAGCCTTGAGAAACATCATACTGGCTTCAAGCAAGCATAATTGCCTAACCCTGTTCTTAGCATCTGTGAATTTCGCCAAATCGGTATGAAAAGGAACCCAGTACAAAAGCCTGCGCATATTGAGCAAAAAGATGGACAAAAAGAAAAAAGTGCCGACAACTTGCCCTGATGAAAGTCCGTAAGGCAGATCTCCCAAAAGCAACCACTTATTGGCCACATAAAAAACCAGGTAATAAATAATGATCCAGGCCGTACTCCAGATCATGGCGGGTTTGATCCCGGACTTGTTTAGGGCATATTTAGCCCCCAAGGGCAGAAGAAGAATATAGATCATCCTATCAATAATATAATAGATCATCACGACCTTAATATTCTTATCAAAAAGCTGATACAAAAAGATGGGTAAAAAAAGACCCATCATGGCCATTGATATCCTGGCGATCGTTCTTGAAGTGTAAATGGACATAAAACCGGCCGAAACATGGCCGTCGAAGTATTTTTTCATTGATTCACTGGATCATTGCTTCACTGTTTCACTGCTAAAATTTTAACTTTTTATTAGTAAAACCGATCAAACAATTAATATCTTTAGTTAATTCAATTAATTTGTCGTAAATATGGTCATAATCTTTAGTGCTTATCAGACCTCTGGCTTTTGCCTTTTCATTCCAGTCTAAAGATTCCTTGATAGACGCTTGGGAATATCTATAAAATTTAATCTTATCTTTTTTACCATACCTTCCGAAACCTTCAGCGATATTTGCAGATATTGAGTCGACAGATCTAACGAATTGACCCCCAACCGAATTTTTAGCAAAATAATCCCATTTAGATACTATCATCCAAACATAATTTGATAATACAAATGAATACTTATAACTGCTTATATCGTTCAATGTTAAAAATTTACCCTCCTTCATATATAAACAAGCAATTAAGCAATGAAGCAATGGATCACTTAACAACGATATTTACCAATTTACCGGGTACGAAGATCTCTTTGACAACTTCTTTACCCTCAAGCCATTTTTCTATCTTTTACTTGCCAGGGCTATTTTCTTTGCTTCTTCCTCGGAAATATCAGCCGGCACTTTGATAGTATCCCTAAGCTTTCCGTTCACTTGCACGACCAGATCGATCTCCTCTTCCTTGATCATTTCCGGATCAAATTTAGGCCATTCTTCTTTAAAGATACTGTCCTTATGACCTGTTTTCTCCCACAATTCTTCGGCTATATGCGGAGCAAAAGGAGCAAGAACTATCAAGAATTTCTCAAAAATATCCTTATCAACACCAAGATCAACGGCCTTATTAACAAAGATCATCATTTGGCTGATCGCGGTATTGAATTTGAATTCGGCAATATCCTCGCCAACTTTCTTGATCGTCTTATGAAGCTCCCTTTCGGTTTCTTCCATTTTCTCGTATATCTTATCGGATAAATTCCAAACTCTATCCAAAAATCTCCTGGCGCCTTCCAGGCCATTAGTGCTCCAGCTCACTGATTGGCCAAACGGCCCCATGAACATCTCATAAACGCGCAAGGCATCAGCTCCGTATTTTTCCACTATATCATCCGGATTGATGACATTGCCCCAGCGCTTGCTCATCTTGCGTCCATCCTCAGCCATTATCAATCCAACATGCTGCAGATTTGTGAAAGGCTCTTCATAGTTCACAACTCCGATATCATACAAAAATTTATGCCAGAAACGAGCATAGATAAGATGCCTGGTGGCATGCTCGGCGCCACCAACATAAAAGTCAACCGGCGACCAATAAGCCTCTTTGTCTTTATCTACCAAGGCTTTATCGTTCTTCGGATCGATATAGCGCAAATAATACCAGCTTGATCCCGCCCATTGCGGCATGGTATTGGTCTCGCGCTTGGCCGGTCCTGAACACTTGGGACAGGTGGTATTGACCCATTCATCTATGCCGGCCAAAGGCGATTCGCCGGTGCCGGTCGGCTCATAATTCTCTACTTGCGGTAACTCGATCGGCAATTGATCCTCAGGCACGGCAACAGTGCTGCAAACCGGACAATGCACTATCGGGATCGGCTCGCCCCAATATCTTTGTCTGGAAAACACCCAATCATTAAGCTTGTAATTAACCTTGCCTTTGCCAACGCCTTTTTCTTCCAGCCACTCGATCATTTTCTTCTTAGCCTCGTCGGTTTCCAAGCCATTTAAAAAATCCGAGTTGATATTTTCACCTTTCCAAAAATAACACCTTTCACCTCTATGTATTTCCTCCAATATTTTTTGAGAATCCTCTTCCGGAGTGTTACCAACTAACCTAAGGTGTTCTCTATTATCCTTTGGAGAAACAACACATCTTATACCAATCAATTCTTCATTCTTATTTCTCAATTCTTCATTTCTTTTAGTGGCAAATTCAAAATCCCGCTCATCATGTGCCGGCACAGCCATGATCGCTCCAGTGCCATAATTCGGAAGTACATAATCGGCCACAAAGATCGGCACTTCTTCCCCATCGGCCGGGTTGACCGCCATAATACCTTCTATCCTAACTCCGCTTTTATCTTTGTTCAGGTCGGTTCTTTCCAGGTCTGATTTCTTCTTAGTCTTTTTAATATAATCATTAATTTCATTCCAATTCGAAATTGAAGATTCAAGATTCAAGATTGTTTGATTCTCGGGCGCGACCACGCAATAAGTACAGCCGAACAAAGTATCCGGTCGAGTAGTGAATACTTTTAGCTCTCCCGAAGCTTGATCACTCGTCTGACTGGAAATGGATGCATTAGATTCTTCAGTCGCTTGTGCTCCTTCAGAATGACAATTTTCATTTTTGCTTTTTGCTTTTTGCTTTTTTATCTTAAAAGAAACTTCCGCTCCCTCGCTGCGTCCGATCCAATTTCTCTGCATCTCTTTGATAGAGTCCTCCCAGCCTTCTAATTTATCAAGGTCATTCAGAAGCCTATCCGCATACTCGGTTATCCTAAGCACCCATTGCCTCATCGGCTTGCGCTCGATCTCCGAACCGCAACGCTCACACTTGCCGTCTTCTAGGTCTTCCTGCGCCAAACCGGTCTTACAGCTTGGACACCAGTTTATCGGCTCGTGCGATTCATAGGCCAAGCCTTTTTCATACATTTTCAAAAAAGTCCATTGTGTCCATTTGTAATATTCAGGATCAGTGGTATTTATCTCCCTTTCCCAATCATAAGTAAAGCCGATCTTTTTCAATTGGCTTTTGAAGGTAGCAATATTTTTATCAGTGGACTCTTTTGGATGAAGTTTGTTTTTCAGGGCATAATTCTCGGCCGGCAGTCCAAAAGCATCCCAGCCCATGGGATGAAGCACATTAAAACCTTGGAGCATCTTTAAGCGCGCCAAAATATCGGTGGCTATGAAGCCTTTCGGGTGACCGACATGAAGCCCGGCTCCGGAAGGATAAGGAAACATATCCAAAACATAATACTTCGGCTTATCCTTTTCATCTTTGGTTTGATACAGACCCTTGGACGACCAGATCTCTTGCCACTTGGAATCTATACGCTTATGGTCATATTTATCCATATCATACAAAATATTAAAAATTAGGCGATATCATCCCCTTGTTATCACTTATATAATAACTAAAAAAACCTATTTTTGCAAATTAAAAAAGCTTGAGAACCACATGGGAACTCAAGCTTAAAAGATCAAAACAGACTGAATTTAACCTTCTTTTCCAGTTCGGCTGACCTGAAATATAACAGGTACACGCCGGCTGGTAATTTTCCTACGGAAAACTCATGTCTGCCCTTGGAAAAATTGCCGCTTTTATCAGCCAATATGCGGCCTTGGCAATTCATTAGCTTGGCTTGAATATGTTCACTTTTAGCCAAACTGAATGCTATCCTGCCGGTTCGAACACAAAAAGTCGGAGCAAACAATTTACCGCGGGTACGCGCTACTGCTGTAGCCTTATCCAATACCACGAAGTTTTTTAAATATTCATATTTACCTCCTCTGTTCTCGGCCGTGAATTTACAATTGTAAACACCCGGCAAACTAAAGTTGTAAGCATACGAAGGATAAAAATAAGGCAAAAGCTCACCTTCGGTATTATGATCCTCGCCGTAGAAATGAAAATCTTCGCCGCTTTTAGTAATGTCATAGCTGATCGAGACAACGCCCTTAGCGTTGACCAGCTTACTAAAAAAATAAACCGAATCACCACTAACGAATGTATCACAAGTTTCAGCTCTGAAAACCTGATAGGCGGAAGTATCTTCCTTAACTACAGAAGCGACCATAAATGAATCTGCTGAAAAAGCCGGTGTTGTAGCTATCGGATCACCACTCCCGCAACTGGGGATAGTGTAACCGCAGTATATATACCCGGAGATCTGATAATTTCTGACATCAATATCATGTTCCCGAACCACTCTTTTCAAACCCCAATTACAGTCCCTAAGCGTCAAAAGATTGCCATTTATTGCCTTTACTAAGCCAACATGTCCATGACTCATATTTGTTCCAGCAACTTTGGCAAAAACAATTATCGAAGAAACAGCCGGACACAAACCTGTGGGGAATCCTTTGTCAACAGCTTGTTGAAACCAGGTATCGGCATCTCCGTAGATACCTATGCCTGTTTCAACATTCATATAATGGGGACATTCCTTACCCTCGGGATATTGCTTATACAGTGGTTGCGAATAAGAAGACAAACAGTCAAATGCTTTGACTATCTGCGGTTCCGAGATTCCTTCCTGTTCCAGGCAAAGATCTTCTTTATCAGAAGAATTCACCTGGTTTGAGAAAGTCACACATTGGGTCCGACTGCCTTGCACTTCGAGCGCGTCCAAAGAAATACTAATGGTTGCGCTTTGTCCGCCGGCAACCGTTCCCGAAGATGGAACAATATGCGTCCAGGCCGGATTATTGCTAACCGCCCAAGAAAGCTCTTCTTCACCGGAATTACTCAGGGTAATAGTCTGAACTGTACCATCACTCTGATAGTAAAGCCTACTAGCACTTAAAACCAGGTTTGCTGGACTGCTCTGTTCAGCTGCTTCCTGAGTAACCGCTATCTCTCTGGTCTCATCCGACGTGGAAAGAGTGATCTTACCTTGTCTTTGGGACGTAGAGGTGTTTTCCAAAATACTATAAGAAATACTGCCATTGCCTGTTCCCTGGGTTGCCGAGGTGATCTGGATCCAACTCATATCAGAACTGGTGGTCCAATCACAAGAACTTGCTTGATCGTGAAAAGAAAATGAAATACTACCAGTCTTACCTGAAGCTGAACAGTTTATATTTGAGAAACTTTCAAAAAAATAACATTCTGTTGGATCTTGCACAGGATCAAGTAGTACGAATTCCGCTACCGAACCCCAGTCAGAAACCGGCATATTTCCCTGGCTCAAGAATCTGGCCTTAGCATAATATAAATTCTGATCCAAAAGCTCCTGCTCCCAATTCTCAAGAGTAAAGCCTTGACTAGCCAGACCAATGCCATCCCTGATCCAAGGAGAGCCGGCGCCATTATCGTAGCCGATCTCAGGCGAGCCAAATCCTGAAAGATTGTCTATCCAAACTTCCAATTTGTCAGCTCCTTGGGTATTGGAAATCGAAAAAACAATATTTCCATCACCCTTGGTGAACTCAGCCTGACCGCTTGGATATGTAATAGCGGGGGCATTGCGCCAGCTAAGCAAGGAAAAGCTGATAGTTGTTCCCCAGCCTCCGACCGCATTCTTATCTGCGTCCAGCAATCTGGCTTTGGCATAGTACAGATTCTGGGGAAGCCCATTTTGCATAGTCTTGGTCAGATTGAAAGATGCGCCAGCGGAAACAATACCGTTTGAACCGGTATAATCCGGACTCACGCCATTGTCATAGCCTACTTCAGGCGAACCAAATCCTTCGTGATTATCTATCCAGAGTTCTACATAACTGGCTGTCGATACTGCTGAAAATAAAAAAGTTATACCAGACTTTCCTTTCACGAATTCCGCTCCATTTGCCGGAGAAGATATAGTAGGACCAGCCTGTACAGCCACGATCCAGAGAGACAAAACACATGATACTTGAAACAGCTTCATTTGAAGCTCCTTTCTTTTAGGTTTTAAAGT
>WJLG01000068.1 GCA_014728685.1 Candidatus Falkowiibacteriota bacterium | reverse complement strand
TGGCTTTGAAAAAAGCCAGCCAGAAAAGCAAAAACGCGCTCGCCACCCGGCAAGCGCGGATCGAAGAGCGAAATCGGCTTTCGATGCGTGATCACATCCGGTCTGAACTCGAAGACAATGCTCGCAAGCACGGCTTCGACGGACCGGTCACAGAGGATTTTGTCCAGGACATCCTGGACATGGATCTCTCAACCGGTGATATCATCGAAATCACCACAGATGATACACACATCGAGCACGGCGAATAACCACTATTCTATTTTCCCTCCTTTTGGGCCCCAAGTTAGAAATAACTTCCGGGCCCTCTTTTTTTATGCGAAAGCTGCCAGAGGCAAGCCCTGAAATTTAATATTTAAAATAGCATTTACTTGAAAGTAAATGCTATTTTTATATGAAATTAAAAATATGATATTACTGCCTGATGTTAACCTCATAGTTGATCTGCTCGATCTTGCGCAAATGGCCTCTGGCCTGATCGTACTTGGTCCTTAGATATCCGGTCATATCGAATTCCACCAGCTCAGCCATTATATCATTGACTATATTCTTTATTTTCTCAACTTCTTTGAAATTCTTCTTAGAAGCTTCATTGGTAGCCAACCTGACCAATTCGCCGACCAGATCGCAAATGCCTCCCAAATAAGTCTCATAGCTCAAGGAAAGACCGGTGAATTTATCTATTTTCTTGTCTTGCATTACCAGATATAAGGTTTTGGCTTCGGCATATTCCTCGACCGCCGCTTTGTAAGCTCCTTCTTGATAGACTCTTTTGATGGTAAAGTCCTTTTCCAATTTCTTGATCAAGCCCTCAACTTCAGTAAAGCTTGATTCGGCCTTTTTTATATCGCCTCTGTGCAGAGCGAAAATTATTCTTTTGGAATCATGAAGTACGGAGTTGGAAAGTGAAATGATCTTTCTTCTTTCGATCTCATTCTTCTGATAATCCTTTTTTAGCTGATCGATGAATCTTTTATTTAACATGTGTTCAATTATTAATTATAAAACTTCAATCTTCAATTATTCGGCTAAATTATAAATCATCATTTTCAAAAAACATTGAAGTTTGAAGATTTATAATTGAAAATAAATTATTTGACTACCCGTAAGACTTCTTCCAGGGTGGTTTCGCCTTCCAGAGCTTTCAAAATACCATCTTGAAGCATATTGATCGTGCCATGCTTCAAAGCTTCCTGTTCTATCTCATAAGTGGTTGCTTCCGGATCTTGGATGAATTTCTGCATCTCAGGCCCGAATTCTATGGTTTCATAGACCCCCAAACGTCCCTTGTAGCCGATATTAGCGCACTCGGAACAACCAACCGCTTCATAGAATTTCAGATCAGCCGGAGTCTTCACTCCACTGGACTTATCTATGGAAGACAAGGCCTTTTCAACTTCTTGTTTCTCTTCAGGGGTAAGCTTGTGTTCTTTTCGGCATTTCGGGCATAGCTTTCTCACCAAACGCTGACCGATGGATATCTGCATAGAAGAAGCCAGCATATCGTGCTCGACTCCCAGGCCGGCAAAACGCGAAATAGCGCCGGCAGCTGAATTAGCATGTATGGTAGATAAAACCAAATGACCGGTCAATGAAGCCTCTATGGCGATCTTGGCGGTTTCCTGATCGCGTATCTCGCCGATCATCATGATATTCGGATTTTGGCGCAGCAGTGAACGCATGGCCGCGGCAAAAGTATAGCCTTCTTCCGGATTTATCTGAGTCTGCATTATGCCTTCCAAGTGATACTCGATCGGGTCCTCGACCGTGATGATCTTCACATCCGGACTGTTCAATTTGTTAAGCAGAGAATACAGAGTGGTAGTCTTACCGGAACCGGTTGGGCCGGTATTGATGATAATACCTTTGGTTTTGGAAATGGCTCGACTTATCGGCGCCAAAGTATAAGCGCGCATGCCCAGTTTTTCCATATCAAGGCTTTTGGCTTGAGCTGAAAGCAACCTAATAACTATAGTCTCTCCATAGCCTCCGGAAATTATGGAAACGCGGCAATCCATCTTCTCCTTATCCCTGAATATACTAAATCGGCCATCGATCGTGGCTTTTTTCACATTGGTAGCAACTCCGATCAAAATTTTAACCTGGCCCAATAAGGGCAGATAATGCTCCTTAGGTAGCTCAAAGATATCGTGCAGTATGCCATCGATCCTGAATCTGATCTTGACTTTATCTTCTGCCGGCTCGATATGGATATCGCCGGCGCTCTTGACCAAAGCGGATGCGATGACAGCATTGAGCATTTCCGATGAAGGCACATCCTTGCCGATCTCTTGAGCTTTGGCCGGATCGTCCACCATTTCCCGGGCTAATTCCATATCTTTGGCTTTGAGCTTGATGCCCCGTCCAAAAGTCTTGGAGATAGCAATGTCGTAAAGCGCATCGACATAATCGGTCTTGCCGATAACTCTATAAACTTCTTCTAAGCTGGTCATACCGTTCAAAGCCTTAAGAACTCCGTCTTGAAGCATGGTCAGCATGCCGTCTTCGATCGCTTGTTCCAAGATCTTGAAAGCCGGAGAATTATCCGAGGTCAGTTCTTTCATTTTTTCTGACATGGTAAATATCTCGTAAATACCAATTCTACCCTTATAACCCAAACCATTACACTTCTCACAACCTGAACCCGGTTTATATATTTTTGGCAATTCAGTAGGTACATCCTCACCTGATCTAGGTGATATAACTGCCAATATCTTTTCAACTTTTTCTTTTTCTTCTTCAGTTAATTCATGCTCCTCTCGGCAGTCCGGACATAATTTTCTAACTAAACGTTGCCCTATAACACAATTGATCGAAGGAGTTAAGAAATATGGCTTAACACCCATATCGATCAGACGCGGTATTACACCGGCAGCATCATTGGTATGCAGGGTCGAAAGCACCAAGTGTCCGGTCAGTGAAGCCTGAATGGCGATCTCGGCGGTTTCCAGGTCGCGGATCTCGCCGACCATGACTATATCCGGATCTTGTCTAAGAATAGAACGCAAACCAGAAGCAAAAGTATAATCTTTGCCAGGATCCACTTGTGATTGACTGATACCTTCCAGTTGATATTCGATCGGGTTCTCCAAAGTGATGATCTTCACATCCGGATTGTTCAATTTTTTCAAAACCGAATACAGAGTCGTCGTCTTTCCGGAACCGGTCGGACCGGTAGTCAAGATCAAGCCGTTGGGCTTGGCGATCTCGCGCTTCAAGATCTCAAAGGCCTTGGGACGGATACCAAGCTCTTCAAACTTCAAATCAATAGCCGATGAATGCAAAAGCCTCATCACTACGCTCTCTCCGAAATTGGTAGGCAAAAAAGAAGCGCGCACTTCCACTTTTTCATCACTTAAAAATATGGTAAAACGGCCATCTTGAGGCTTATCGGTAATATTCAATTTCACCTTGGCCAAAAGCTTCATTCTGGAAATGACCTTTTTCCATTTTTCCTTATCGATCACAGCCGCTTCCTGCAATACGCCATCCACGCGCATCCTGACCACGATCCCGTGCTCTTCGGCTTCAATATGGACATCACTGGTTCCGACTTTGATGGCGGTTGCCAGGATCAAAGTAACCACATCGGTGATATTAACCTCATTGATCTTATCTCCCAAGCTTTTATAGTCTTTGATGTCCTCCTGAAACTTATTGATGTCCTCTTGAGCGATCTTCACTCCGCGCTCGACCCGCTCAACTTTGGGCAAAGAAGCATAAAGCTTCAAAGCGTATTCCAAACTATGCTGGGATATCATATATATATCGCCTTTGACATGATATTTTTCCTCTATCTGAGCCAGAGCTTGCTTTATACCCGGGTTGCCGGGATCGGTAGTGGCCAGTCGGACCTTGGAACCATCATAATAAAAACTAACGGCTGATAATCTTTTGGCATCTTCTTCTTCCATCAAGGCTAAAGCTTCAGGGCTGATAGGAAACCCGAATAGGTCGATATAAGGCACACCCACGGAAGCGGCCTTGTTCTTGGTCTGCCTTTCCATTTCCTTTATCTTGATCTCCTGCTGTTTTTTGGCGAATTTTCCCTGAACGCTTTCATCCTCGCTCGGAGCGCCTTTTGAAGATTTGATCAAATTCTCGATCGATTGAAAATTATCTGACATATACTTTTTTTGTTTACTTACCTATTATAATATCAAAAAAGGAGCTTTTGCGCCAGAAATCAAAAAGCTCCTTTTGTATCTTGAAATGACCTAAGGTCTATTTATGAAACAGCCTGACAAGCTTGCTGAAAACTCCTTTTTTACTATCCAGACTCAAGAAAACATCAGTCCAAGCGCTGACACTGAAGGCTGTAATGACCGAACCGGCCACGATCACGATAACAGTGGCCAGCAACATTCCAATAGCTGTGATCATTACGAATATTGAAGTTGAAGAAGTGACAGCTCCTAATGAAGCGGCAAGCAGATAGGCCAAGAAAGTATAAGGGATCGATAAGGCCATTATTAAAAGCAAAACCAGAACAGAAACCACGAATTGAACAAAAAGGATGATAAAAGCCATCTCCAAACTGGCCAGCCAATTCTTGATGAAAAGATCCCAGGCACTCTCAATAGCGCTGATAAAGCTCTTGCCTTTGACCACTATGTAGGCCGAAGCGTATTTGATGATGAAATTGATGATCAAAGCTATCGGCAAAAAGATTATGAATAGAATAAAATAAAGGATGCTTATCGCCATGCTTGATTCCGGTCCGATAAAGAACAAGGGCAAACCGACGAATACCACTAAGAAGCAGGCGAAAGTCTTACCGATCAAATTCACTCCGACAACCGGCCAAAAATGAGCCATGCCGGCATTTACGCCTTCTTTGATCGAAGTCTTCTTGTTTTTTATTATCAGAGCTGAATTTTTGATCAAGGCGATCTCTGAAACAAAAACCATCCA
>WJLG01000006.1 GCA_014728685.1 Candidatus Falkowiibacteriota bacterium | reverse complement strand
CCTGAGCGTCAGCGAAGGATCTATTCGTATAACGTGGATCAAATAAATTCGACTTTCAGGCTATTTTTCGGCCGCGTCCGGCTGCTCCAGCGGCAGCCGGCGCTTAGCCTCGGCGAGATTTTTTCCGCCCCAGGCGGAAAAACCGAGCAATCTCGCCTGCGGATACCTCAAATAGTCTGAAAGTCAAATTTAAGAAAGTATAACAAATTGCCTCTTTTGTCATTCCCGCGCAGGCGGGAGTCCAGGCCTTATTCACACAACGCATAACCCTTTTGTCATCCTGAGCGTCAGCGAAGGATCTGTTCGCACAACACATATCAAATCCCATCTTGAGAGGTATAGCCGGCAGGCCGGGGTGTGTCATAGTAAAACTCTAAACCTTAAACTCTAAATAAAAGTATATGAAATTAATATTTGCAACTCATAATCCGGGCAAATTGGTAGAAATGAAAAATATTTTAAGCGGATTGCCTTTTGATGTCTTAAGCGCGGACGAGGCCGGTGTATTCGAAGACGTAGAAGAAGATGGTAAAACATTTGTCGACAATGCTTTCAAAAAAGCCAGATTTGTCGCTGACAAAACAGGCGAGTGGGCGATAGCCGATGACTCGGGAATAATGATCGATGCTCTCTCTGGCCGACCCGGAGTTTTTTCAGCCAGATGGGCGGGAGAGAATGCCGGTGATGATGGCATAGTCGCTTATACGCTTGAGCAGATGAAAGACGTTCCCTCCGACAAGCGGACCGCTTACTTTGTTTCCGCAGCTGTACTTTGCGGTCCAAAGGGCGAGCGTTTTGATTTCGAAGGCAAAATAAAAGGCAAGGTACTTCGAGAACCGCGCGGGAAAATGCGCCCGAAATTGCCTTATGACGTTATTTTTGAAATAGAATCTTTAGGCAAGACATTTGCCGAACTCACTGACGCGGAAAAAAATGCCATCAGCCACCGAGGCAAAGCTTTTAAGCGCGTACGAGAGTTTTTGGAGAGAAGATTGACTTAACAGATAAGTTCGGTTATTATGGTCTATTGATCTTTTCATTTAAAAAAGGAGGAGTGATGAATAATTGTGCGGTAAATGATCATGAGGATCTGCTTTTGGTCCATGGCTTACTAGGTGTATTGTCGGCCTTGATGATCGGCAGTTTTTGCGGATTGTTCGGCAAGTCGATCAAGTTTTCATTCTTGAAAGGAGCATTGATCCCGGGCGGGGTTTCCCTGTCTTTGATCCCTGTTCACTTGCGAGGATCAAAAGATGCGTCAGTGGCTGCCGGCAAGAGTGTTGCGGGCTTTGCCTTTGGATACAGTTTATTTTTCCTGCTGTCTTACGGACTTTTTTTCTGTGTTCGTAAATTCGCATCTCTTTTTACCAAGCTTTTTTGATGAGCGGTAAAAACAATATATATCTTTAGATTGGCTATCAACTGATAGCCTTTTTTATTTGGCAGCAACCCTATTGACAAATATATTTACCCGTGATAATATTTAGACAGTTATCTAAATATCTAAATATATGACCTTATCAAAGACATTCAATGCCTTATCCGATCCTACTAGACAGGGGATACTGGAGCTTTTGAAGAAAAAGGATATGACGGCCGGCGAGATCGGCAAGCATTTCAATATTACTTTGCCGTCGCTTTCCCACCATTTGAACATCTTAAAAACCGCTGATCTGATATCCGGCTTGAGGCAAGGACAGACCATAGTTTATTCTTTGAATTTGAGCGTCTTTGAGGAAGTCTCTAAATCTTTGATAAAATTTTTTAAAAAATAGCTATTAAAATGTACATTTTAATATACATTTAAAACATATGAAAAATCCGATAAAACTAAATTTTAAAACCGAGATCGTGCCGATACTTATCATATTGGCGTCATTTGTTGCTTCATTCTATTTTTATTCGAATTTTCCCAAGCAAGTAGCGACTCATTGGAATTTTGCCGGCGAGCCGGATGCTTATTCAGGCAAGACTTTTGCCGCTTTCTTTTTTCCAGTACTTATCTTGGGCATATATCTTTTGATGACCTTTATTCCTATGCTTGATCCGAAAAAAGAAAGGTATGCTCAATTTATAAAGCCGTATCTGATCTTCAGGTCGATATTCGTCCTTTTTATGACAGCCATTTATTTTATTGCTAGTATCGCCAATTTAGGCTATGATTTAAATATCGGTGCTTGGATTGCCAGTCTGGTCGGCGTTTTGTTCATTGTCCTGGGAAATTATATGGGCAAAATAAAGAACAATTGGTTTGTCGGCGTCAGAACTCCATGGACACTATCCTCCGAAGAGGTCTGGAACAAGACCCATCGATTTTCCGGCAGGGTTTTCATTGCCGCCGGCATCCTGATAGCGCTTACCGGCTTTGCACCCGCGCAATTGCGCTTGCCATTGTTCATCATAGCTATCTTGTCGATAGTTTTCGGTACGATCATTTATTCTTATATCATTTACTTGAAAGAAAAAAAGCAATAATATAAATTTCGTGAATATTGAAAATTGAAGTTTGAAGATATATAATTCAAAGTATATGGAAAATTTCATCACCAGCCTTACAAATCCCAAGATAAAAAATGCCATCAAGTTAAGAAAACCGCGTGAGTCCAAAAAGCAGGATCTTATTCTGGTCGAGGGCGAAAAAGAGATCAGCTTGGCTCTCAAAGGCGGATTTGAGATCAAAGAGCTTTTTTATTGCGCTTCATTCAAAAGAAGAGCCAATTCAGAATTAGGCATTTATAACAAGAACATCATCCGTGTTTCCAAAAAGGTTTTTGAAAAAATATCCTATCGTGATAATCCGGATGGTTTCTTGGCTCTGGTCAAAAGGCAAGAAACGCAGCTTTTTGAGGTCAAGCTAAGCAAGGCCCCTTTGGTCATAGTCCTGGAAGGAATTGAGAAGCCGGGCAACCTGGGAGCGATCCTAAGGACTGCTGATGCCGCCGGAGTTGACGCTGTGATCTTGAATGATTCGCATATTGATATCTATAATCCCAATGCTATACGTTCCAGTATCGGCACGATATTTATGAAGCAAGTGGTCGAGGCCAGCAGAGTTAATACCATCAAGTGGCTTAAAAAGAATAAGATCAGGTCTTTTGCCACATCCAAGGCCGGTAAAAGCGATTATTCCAAAGCCAACTACAAAAAAGCCACGGCATTCATAATGGGTTCGGAACACGACGGTCTTTCTGAGGCTTGGAAAAAGGCCGCCGACGATTTTATAAAGATACCAATGAAAGGATCAGCCAGTTCACTGAATTTATCGGTCAGTACGGCGATATTGGTTTATGAAGCTATAAGTCAGCGCGGAAAGAGGTAATATTGACTAATTTCAGCTTTTTTGTTAAATTGTATTTGTAATTTGCCAAAGCAATTGGCAATTTTATTTTTTAGCAAATTGACAGTTTATTATTCGAACTTTATAATTATAGTATAAAATAAATATATGTAACTG
>WJLG01000067.1 GCA_014728685.1 Candidatus Falkowiibacteriota bacterium | reverse complement strand
ATTACAATAATATATTGATCTTTTTACAGCTTATCACCCTTTGAAAGGAGGGAAAGATGTATAAAATGAACTCGGAAGAATATCGATCTCTCCTTGAAGAATTGGGGAAGATCGCGGAAGACAAAGGGGTCGAAGGCCTGGAGATCGGTCTGAATACTAATCTAGACAGGCTTTGTCTTGATGAAGCTGAATTAATAGGGACTTTTGATATTTCGGATCGAGAAATCCTTGAAGAAGTCCGGCAGGCTCAAACACTCAAACAGGTCATCAAAATCTTGGAAGAGAGCAGACATGCACAGGTCGCTTGAGGGCAAGTCTTCGAGCAACAACCGCTTATTGTAAGATAGGCGGTTTTTTAAAACCTTGCGGTTTTGGAAATATCCGTGTAATATGTTTATGATATGTTAGACATAACAATTGTTGCCATTGGCAAGATAAAAAGCGAATATTGGCGGGAAGCGATCGTTGAATATGAGAAGATGCTTCGACCGTATGCCAAGATCACTTTCGAGGAAATAAGCCCCGAGCCTATTTGTATTGGCGATAAAGAAAAAACCAAGAAGAAAGAGGGCGAGAAGATCCTTAGGTCTTTGGCCAAATATCCGAAAAATGAGATCTTATTGCTTACGGAAAAGGGGAAGGAGTTTGATTCTCTCAAATTCTCGGATCTGTTCAAGGAAAGAAACGACCAGGTGGTTTTTGCGATCGGCGGCAGTTTGGGATTTTCCAAAGAAGTGCTTGAAGCTTATCCGCAGATATCGCTTTCCAGGCTTACTTTTCCGCACGAGATGGCCAGAGTTGTCTTGATAGAGCAGATATATCGAGCAGCGACGATCATCAATAAGAAGGAATATCACCATTGATATAATAAAAATCCCGAAGCTTAAACGGCTTCGGGTTTTTTGACGCTTTATTTTGTGATGCGGGCCAGTGATGAAATAATCTTTTCATCAATATTCTTTATTTTCCATTCTTCATTTTCCTTAATGAAGGTAAAAGTTTTTTCAACTTCGGACTCTATCTCCAGGTCCGAATTTTCGCTATTTGCCAGTTCAGATTTAAGATCTCTTATGCCCGGAGTACTGATCTTATAATCAGTATAATATAACTCAAGCTTTTTAACTTGAATATTGGTCAGCGGAGAATAAGTTGATATTCTGATGATCTTTGCTTCCAGGATTTTTTCTCCTTTTCTGTTCGTTCGGCAGGAAAAGGATTTAATTCCATTGATCTTTTCAGGCAAGAGAAGGCAAAAATCTTCACTATAGTATGAATATCGACCTATATATTTTTTTAAGCCCTCTAAGGTGTCGCCGGTCAGAAGTTTTTCGTATTGGCGAGCCAATTCAGCTTTGATAGCTATTTCATGATCAGCCCCTTCTTGGCTGTGGTCAAAGGAATTTGAAAGCGAATCAATAGCCGGCCTAATAGCATAATAAGCTTGAACTTTTTCCTTTAATTCATCTGGGCATGATCCGGCCAAAGCATCAGATAGCAAAATAACGGTCATAAGGAAAACAATGCTTTTCATTGTCCACTCCTTTGGTTGAGGTGAAAGAGCATTTTGAAAGTATCGCTTTTTTTGCCTGATCTGTCAAATAGTTTATTTAAAGCTTTACATAAGTGATATTTTTTGTTATAAATAAAGGTCTTTTGTTCCTTTTATTATTCTTCAATATTTAACCAGCGGGAGGTTTTTATGAGTATCAAATATGTTTACGGTTTTGATCTGGGCGGTACTTTTTTGAAGTTGAGGTTTTATTTAGTTGACGGAATGAAGGAGTTGTTTTCCAAAAAGGTTTCCTTGGATGAGGCAAACAAAAATTGCTTCATACGGGCGATTGCGGGCTTTGTAGAAGAAATAAAAAAAGAATTCAAAGTCAAAAAAGAAGAAGCGATCGCCGGCCTGGGTGCGCCGGGTATCTATGCTCCGCGATCAGGCGTGGTCATAGACAATGCTCCGAATTGCCCTTGGGTGGTGGGCGAGCCTTTGGCTCAAGATCTATCCAATGAGCTTGACTTGCGAGTTTACCATGGCAATGATGCCAAGCTTTTTGCTCTGGCCGAAGCGCTTATGGGTGCAGGCAAGCTTTATAAAGTAGTTGCTTTTCTCGGATTGGGAACCGGCGTGGGCGGAGGCATAGTGAAGAACGGACAGCTTGACCTGGGTGCTTGGGGTTATGCCGGGGAGTTGGGACATATCAGCTTTGATGTGTTCAACGGCCGGCCTTGCGCTTGCGGAAACAAGGGCTGTCTGGAAGCTTATGCCGGCACAGACGGCATTTGCAAGACTTTGGAAACGGAGATCTCCAGTTTGAGAGCTCCCAGTAAAGAAGCAAAAGAATTGGCTGGGTGCGGGGACTCTAGGAGAATAGTCAAGGAGGTGTTTACCCTGGCTCGCGATGATGACCAGGCAGCTAAAAATGCCGTATTGAGCCTGGGTGCGCATCTGGGTATGGGTATTCAGAATATTCTGATCACTCATAATCCGGATATTATAGTGATCGGCGGAAGCATTTCCAATGATTTGGATATGATCACAGATGATATAAAACATTATCTTAAAAACATGGATCAAAAATGTCTTTGGGAAAACCTGGTCATTACCAAGTCTCACAGAAGCGATGATGGCGGAGCCTTGGGCGCGGCCTTATACGCTCTACAGAAATATGAAGAAAGTGTGAAATGATCGCGCGACAGTTAAGAAAATTTTTTACCCTGTTCAAAATATTAGAATAGGGTTTTTTATTTGGACAAGAAGGTATATAATTATATTATAAATTAATAAAAGACGAAGTATGAAAATATTAAGACTGATATTTTTCTTGGCTGTGCCTATTGTCGCCGGAAGCATAGGCGCGCTGGCGCCTTCGGGACAAGGCTATTCCGAGCTTGTCCGGCCGGCCTTTTCTCCGCCGGGCTGGGTTTTTGGACCGGTCTGGAGCATTCTTTATATACTGATCGGTATTTCCGGATATTTAGCTTGGCAAGCCGGGCGCAAGCAAGACAGAAGAGCCGCTTTCACAGTCTATTTCTTTCAGCTTTTTTTGAATTCTATTTGGACGCTGATATTTTTCGGACTGGGCCAGCGCTTTTGGGCTTTGATCGAGATCATCATCCTTTTGATCTTTATAACCGCCAATATAGTTTTGTTCTACAAGTTAAGCAAGACGGCCGCTTATCTGCTCGTGCCTTATTTGCTCTGGGTAGCCTTTGCATCTGTGCTTACTTTTTCAGTTTGGCGGCTTAATATCTAAATATGAAAAAAAGAAAAAAGATATTGATAATTTTTCTGGCTTTGGCAGCCTTAGCTTTGGCTTTGTTGGCTTTGTCTTTTGCGACCAATGGACGAATATTGGGACAGACTGTCTTTGAGAAAAAAGATCCTTTCGGCTGCGATATGACCGCCGGTTATGAATGGTGCGATGATCTGCAGAGATGCATAAACACCAAAGGTGAAAAATGTCCTTTGATACCGACAACCCATGCCGAAAGGGTTTTGGTGGAAGAATATCTAAGCGAGCACTTGAGCGAATTATCTCCGAAGAAGGAAGTATTGGGCGGGAAGTTCTATTTAGGCGATCTGAATTTTGAAGGCCGAGACAAGGTAGTGATCGATTATGAGGATGGCCATATAGTTTTGCGCGCTGATGTTTTTTACGAAATAGAAGATGGGCAAGTGCAGATATTGGAATTCAAAATAATACGAGAGAACTAAAAAAGAGGCTTTAAGCCTCTTTTTCAATATGATCTTTCAGCGCTTGTTTGAAACTTCTCAAAGGCGGCAGCTTGGTATTTAGAAGCTGTGAGTGTTTCGGTCTTTCGGCCGGTCGGGGGAAAGTCGAGGAAGACACCGGCGATAGATCTTTTTCGATCCCGGCTATTTCGAATAGCGCCTGGCAAGCTTCATACCAGGTAGCCGGTTCGGTATTGGTAATATGATAAATTCCGTAAGAACGATCGGTTTCTATCAATTCGCCAGTGGCTTTGGCCAGGTCCGGGGTGTAGGTAAAACAACTTTTTTCTTCATTGACTGCTTTTAGGCGGTCATTTTTTTTAGCCAGATCGAGCATAAGGTCGAAAAAGCTCGGCTTGGCGGCCGGGCTTGATCCTTGAGGGCCGAAAAGCTTGGAAGTGCGGATCAAATACCATTTCAAACCTTGTAAAGCCATGCGCGCGATCTCTTTTTCGCCCTCGGCCTTGGTGAACCCATAGCGGTTCAAGGGAGCTGTTTTAGCCTTTTCGTCATAACCCTTGGGGTCATTGCCGGCAAAGACATAATCCGAGGAGTAGTGGATCAAAACAGCCTTAAGATCAAGGCAGATCTTAGCTAAAAAAGTCGGCACTTCTATATTTAGCTTTTTAGCCAAAGTAAACTGATCCTCGTCTTCTTCGCATTTGTCCACGGCATTGTAGGCAATAGCATTGATAATGATATCGGGCGTAAGCTCTTTGATGGCTTGGCCGGCCTTTTCTTGATCTAAGATGTCCAGATCATCTTTGTCCCAGCCGGTTGTCTGGTGTTTCTTTTCTTGGAAAATTTTGACAAGTTGAGTACCCAAATTACCTTTTGAGCCTAATATTAGCACTTTCATAGCATTTAAATAATAAGTTTTGATATTTAATAAGTATATAGCATTTTGAAATTTGTTTCCAGTTGACATATTTTTTATTATATGGTATAAAAAAGACAAATTGGCTTATTTTTCACCCCCTTTTCAAAGGAGATATTATGTTTAAGCCGATATTTGCAGTTCTTTTCATCCTTTTTTCCACTTTTCCCGTCTTTTCCGGCACTATCATGGAAAAGGACGGGATCGCCGTGTCGATCGGTGGCGCCAAAGATCAGGACACCTTCCTGTCTTTGATGGCCGTCATGAAGAAGAATGGCTGGAAAAAGGTCGATCAAGGAGGCAATAACGTGTACGGGGATATTATTATCTCCGAGCGCAAAAAGGGCCTTCGTCGAGTTCCGTGTGTCATTGTGAACCTTGTCTTTGATGAAGATTCACAGCTGAGCGGAATTTATCTGTTCGGATCTGGGAAGCGGGATGAGAGAGAAGGGTTGAGCTCACTTCTCAAAAAGGCGGTGGCTAAAAAATAGCCGGCCAAAATTACAACATCACAGCGGTTTGCTAAGCATTGCAAACCGCTTTTTTTATTGTTTTTATTATGTTATAATTTAAATATAATAAAAGCTAAAAATATGGATAAAAACATATTCATTGTCGAAGATGACGCTAATTTGTCATCAGGTTTGGCAGCTCAATTTTCCATGGCCGGTTTCAAGGTTGAAACCAGCCACAACGAAGAAGAGATCGAAGATCTGGTCGGCAGCATCAAGAAATTCAATACCGACGTGATCGTCATTGATCTGATCCTGCCTAAACTGGACGGATTCGAGATCATCAAGGCTATTCGTTCGGATGACGAATTGTCTGACCTCTACATTTTCGTTTTCACCGATGTGTCAGACGAGGATAGCAAGGCTAGAGGATTGAAATTGGGTGCCAATCAGTATTTCATCAGGCAGGATTTCTCCGTTCCGGAATTCGCCGATAAGGTGAAAAGGATTTTGGAAAATAAGGAGGCTATAAGACCTTCCGATGAATTTTAAATGAACAAAATAAAGATCACCAAAAAAATAATTTTGGCGGGGATCGCTATCATTTTAACGGCGGGTATAAGCGCCTTGCTTTGGCTTTTCCCGGTAATGGAAGTTGAGGAGTACACGACAGCCGCGGTCCAGAAAAGGGATCTGATCCAGACGGTATCCGAGGTCGGTTCGATAAAAGCATCGACCGAGACCGATCTGAGTTTCGGCCAAAGCGGAGAGTTGAGGCGTTTGTTCGTCAGGATCGGCGACAAGGTGGAAGAAGGGCAGGTATTGGCCGAGCTTGATTACCAGACTTTTTTGATACAGAAGGAAGAAGCGGAATCAAATTTAGCGGCCGCTCAGGCAAATCTGAATAAGGTCCTTTATGGCGCTACTCGTGAGGAGATAGCAGTGGCTCAAGCCCAAGCTGATCAGGCCGAACAAAGTTATTATTCAGCCCTTGATAATTTGGAAAAAACAGAAAGCAAAGTAAGTGATGCCATCGCTCAGGCGGAAAAGAGCTTAAATGATCTTGAGTCCGATGATCCAAGCAATATTACCGCTACCGAGCAAGCAGTGTCTTCGGCTGAAAAAGACCTTGTTAATACAAAGAACACTTATCAAAATTCAATAGATAATTACGAGCAGACGCTTTTGACCACTATTGCATCTAAACTGGATGTGGCTGATAATGCTTTGGATGAGATCAAAGTTCTGATCGATGATGATGATATTGATGCTGATCTTTCTTCCAAGAATAAGACTTATCTCAATAATACTATTAGTGATCATTCCAGCGCCGAGATCTTATTGGCTGAAGCTGAAGAAAGCTTGGCTACGGCTCAAGCTAATCCCTTGAAACTTTATGTGAACGATGCTTCTGACAAGGCTTTGGATGCGCTTGATAAAACAGCTGACGCTTTGGATAATTGCTTCAAAGCCTTGGAAGCCAGCACGATAAGCCAAAGCGCATTGAATACTTATAAAAGCAATATCAATACCGAGATCTCTGCCGTCAATACGGCTATTTCTTCGGTAGAGACCGCGGTTCAGAATTTGGCTGATGCCAGATTGGCCTACAACACCAACGTATCTTCAGCCGAAGAGACATTGAAAAAAGCCCAAGCGGCTTTATCAGATGCGATCGTGGCGGCCCGCAATTCCTTGTCAACGGCCAAGCTGTCCGGTGATAAGGAATTGGCTTCGGCCCGCGCCAGCGTCAGTTCTTCGAAAAAAGCTTGGGATGTGGCTGAAAGCCAATTGGCTCAGCTCAAAGCACCGGCCAGGCGAGAAGACATCGATCTTTACCGATCAAAAGTCAGACAAGCCAAGGCTTCTTTGGACTTGATAGGAAAACAGATCGAAGACAGCGTGATCAGGTCGCCGATAGACGGGCGGGTTGTGAAATCAGAGTTCGAACTCGGAGAGCAGGTCGGCCGATCGGTGACAGCGATATCGGTATTGAAAGAAAATGAATTCGAGATAGAGATCGATATTTCCGAATCAGATATTGCTAAAGTCGAAGTGGACGATATGGCTGAAATAACCCTGGATGCTTTCGGCGATGACGTGGTCTTCAAAGGCAAAGTAGGCTTTATCGAGCCGGCTGAAACCGTGATCCAAGATGTCATATACTACAAAGTCAGGGTCGATCTTGATGATGAGCTTGATAATATGGAAAATATCAAATCCGGCATGACCGCCAATGTCACTATCACGACCGGCGGCAAAAATGATGTTTTGGTGGTGCCGATGCGGGCCGTATTGGAGAGCGGTGATAAGAAATATATCAGGGTCTGGAAGGATGGACGAGTGGAAGAACACGAGGTTGATACCGGCTTAAGAGGGGACGGGGGCTATATCGAGATATTCGATCATGTGAAAAAGGGAGATGAAGTGATAACATATACCAAGGAGGTTGAGAAAAGAACCTTTAGGTTCGGACGTAATTAAGAAACAGGAGGGTAAAAAATATGAAATTGATAATTTTCGCCGGAGGGATAGGCACAAGATTGTGGCCGCTTTCCAGAGTTAATTCACCCAAGCAGTTCGATAAAATATTCAACGGCAAGTCCACCATTCAGCTGGCTTTTGAAAGAGTGGCGCCGACATTCGGGGAAGAGAATATCTTCATCCAGACCGGTCCGCTGTATAAGGATCTTATTTCAGAGCAATTGCCGCATTTGCCTAAGGACAATATCATTATCGAGCCGGAAAGAAAGGATCTGGGAGCGGCGGTCTGCCTGGGTATGAAAGAAATGAGAAAACGCGGACATGAAGGAGCAGTAGCTATTTTGTGGTCGGATCATTTGATGGATAGAGAAAGTGAGTTCATTCACGCTTTGGAAACAGCCGAAGAGCTTATTAGCGAGGATTCTGAGCGTTTTATCTTTCTGGGCGAGAGGCCTCGTTTTGCCAACAATAATCTGGGCTGGATCAAGACCGGAGCCAATAAGGTCTTATTGAACAATTTTGATATCAGTGAATTCTCCGGCTGGAAATACCGTCCGGCTCCGGAAGAATGCGATAAGATGTATAAGAGCGGAGATCATCTTTGGAATCCGGGGTATTTTATCACTTCGGTATCTTTTTTACTTGATTGCTATAAAAGATTGTCGCCTCAGATATACCAGGCAGTGATCCATGGAAAATTCGAGCAGTCCCCGGCAATGCATTTTGATGAGGCTATCTTGGAAAAGATAGATCTGTCGCGAGCAGTAGTGATCAAGACCAATATGGGCTGGGCGGATCCCGGCACCTTGTATGCGCTTAAAGAGGCCTTGGAAGAAAAAAGAAGCGACAATGTGATGAACGGCCGGGTAGTGGCCTATAATTGCGAGGATACACTTTTGTATAATTTGGAAAAAGGCAAAGTGATGGCTGCTATCGGATTATCCGGGATAGTGGCTGTTAATACCGAAGATGCCTTATTGTTGGTTCATAGGGATGAGGTATCGCATATAACAAAACTGGTTAAAAAAATGCGAGAGGAGGGTATGGAGGAATATCTATAATTAATTTCAAGAAACTGCCGGCTAAATACCATATCCGACCCCGGATATTTTTAACAAGTATTTGTTCGCAGTTTATAATTCAAAAATGAAAAAAAAGCTATTTGATGTTTTGAAAATTTTGTTTTTCGCTTTGATCATCGTGGTGATCTGGGCATTTCTTGAATACAGATCCGGTATATCCAAACCGGTTGATGAAGACGGGCAAGCAAAGGTATTTACGGTCGAGCCTGGTGACGGAGTCAAGAAAATAGCGGCCGATCTGGCTGCCGAAGGTTTGATAAGATCCGGTTTTTACTTCGAGGCTTATATCAGAAACAATGACTTGGCCCAAAGGCTTCAAGCCGGAAGCTATGAGCTTTCTCCGGCCATGAATATCAAGCAGATAGCCGAAGTCATGTCTGAAGGCAGGGTTGTGAAGAATGAAAGGCAGATCAAGATCATCGAGGGCTGGAACAATAAGCAAATAGCCGAGTATCTTGAAAAAGAGGGGCTGTTTTCCAAAGAAGAATTTTTGGCCGCTGTCCGCGATAAAAGTAGATATATCAAAGATTATGATTTTTTAGCCGAGATACCGGAATCTTATGATATGGAAGGCTATCTCTTCCCGGATACTTACAGCATATATAGGGACGCTTCAGTTGATGATGTTATCAGAAAGATGCTTGATAATTTCGATAGGCAAGTTGGAGTT
>WJLG01000066.1 GCA_014728685.1 Candidatus Falkowiibacteriota bacterium | reverse complement strand
TGAGCCGTTGTCGGGACTTGAACCCGAGACCCCTTCCTTACCATGGAAGTGCTCTACCAACTGAGCTACAACGGCATATTATATTTTTACAATTATAAATATAATATATTATTTTTAAACAAAAAACAAGCCCTAATAAAGCCTGTTCTTACAGGATCAAAGTTCTTTTATCTTTCCGGCTAATTCCTCTAGTTTATTATTTTCAGGATCAACTTCAGCCAAACGCGTAAACACCTCTTCTGCCAAAGACCTATCTTTGTTCATTATACCTATTTCCAGCATTGCGTCAAGGAAACGAGGATTATTCGGAGATAGCTTGACCGCCTTGCCGATCGCCTCCAAGGCCGCTTCTTCTTGACCGGAATCCTTGAATACTAAAGCTAAGTCAAAGTGTATCTCAGCCTGCTTTTCTATTTCCTCGTCGCTTAAAAGCTTTAAAATGTGCTCGAAAGCCTGCTTGGCTTCCTCAAATTTCTTATTCTCGTAATACAGATCTCCCAGCTTCTCGAAAGCTTTTATATTCTTGCTATCCAAACCTATGGCCTCGATCAGAGCCTTCTCCACTTCTGAAAAATCCTCTTTATCATCCTTGTCTTCTATGGAAAGGAATAATTTTTCCAACTTTTCAGCTTTCTCGTTCGAACTAAGCGTATCATTCATATGCCCGTCATGGTCTTTCTTCATTTCGTTCAATTTATCATTCAAATAAGAAAAGGCTTTAGACAATCTATTGCTGATCGCTCTAAATATTCCGGTAATTCCGGCTGTCCATTTGGCAAATCCCCTGCTTAAGCGGCTCTCGACCAATTGTTCCTTAAACCTTGCTTCTTTTTCGGCCGGCATGGTTTCTATATCAAGACTGGCCAAAGCCGAAAACTTTCTGGCTATTATAATAAAAATTACCAGAAAGCTGATCGCTATCAAAATAAGGGGTATGACGGTCATTATTATATGTTCTTACAAATCTTTAAAAATTCATCTGCATCCAAACTGGCTCCCCCGACCAATAATCCGTCTATATCCTCAAGATCAGAAAAATTCTTAACATTCTCACTGGTAACACTACCTCCGTAAACGACCTTGAAATTGGCCTCGACCACTTTCATGCCGAACATATCATTCAAAGCCAATCTGATTATCTTGTGCGCGTATTTGGCTTCTTCAGGATCAAGCGCGGTTCCGGAACCAATGGCCCAAACCGGCTCATAAGCAACAACGATCTTTTGATCTCCTCCGATGTTAACACCTCCCAAAGCTTGCTGGATCTGATTCATTAAGACATAATCCCTTCTATCCGTCTTTCTGTCATCAGCTTCTTCGCCTATGCAGACGATCGGTATCAATTTTGAAGAGCTCAATAGAGTTTTAACCTTTTGATGGATCATGGCGTAATTCTCAAGCAAATGTTTTCTTCTTTCCGAATGTCCAACAATAACATATTTACAACCGATCTCTTCCAAACTATTTGGGGATATTTCTCCAGTATAAGAGCCTTGGACTTCCCAGAAGACATTTTGCGCCCCCATCTTCACATTATCGCCCAAAACTTTTTTAACCTCTGATAGTGAAACTAAAGACGGGCAAGCAACCACCGTTTTGCTTTCTTCCTTAAAATCAGCAAATTTATCAGAAAAATCCTTGGCTAATTTAACGCTGTCACCAAAACCAAGCTTCATTTTCCAATTGGCGATTATTATTTTTTCGTTTTTGTTGTCGCTCATATCATTGTTTATTAATAATTATCACTGGCTAAAGTATAAACTATTATATAAAAACTAGCAAATTTACCAAATATAACTGGAAAAAACCCACTCTACCAAGGATTTTGTGTCATCGAAACGACTATCTGTATCTTGAGACCCCAAAACAACGGAAATTATCTCTTTGTCTTTATTATTAGCAAAAAGTCCGACAAAGCAAGCACCGGCCGGATCAGTATAACCGGTCTTGCCTCCGACCATGTCTATATCATTTTTCGGAAACACATTCAAAAGTTGATCGGTAGATTCAAAGCTTACTCGCCTGCCGGCTATGGTTTCAAAAGAATAGTCCGGAGTTAGAACGGCTTTTTTGATATCGATCTTCGCAAAAGCTTCCTTAGCCATTTTAGACACCTCATAGGCGGTCGAAACATTCAAATGGCTCAATCCTGAAGGATCGGAAAAATTGGTTTTCTTCATGCCAAGCTCTCTGGCCTTGTCATTCATTTTCTTGATAAAATCAGCTTCGCTCATGCCGGTGGAATGGACTAAAGCGATAGTGGCGGTATTAGCCGAAGCGACCAGACTTAAATTGAACAAGTCCCTTACTCTAACCTGATCGCCGGTATAAACATAGATGCGGCCGCCTTCCCGCCTGTCCTCATTCTGTATCTTATAGGTCTTATCCCACCCGGGATTATTTTCCAAAAAGACCAAGGCGGTCATTAGTTTGCTGATGCTGGCGATCGGCCTTATTTTTTGGGAAGTTCTATCCCAGAGAGGCTTGTTCGTTTCCTTATCAATAACTATACCGCTGGCGATCGGTAAATTCAAACTCTCCGATCCCGGCTTTCTTTTAGGAGAAATATCTATCCTCTCACTTATCGGCAATCTATTATTGAATGCTGAAACCTTATCAAAATCCCAGGGAACTTTCTTGATCCTTTCCATCACTCCTAAAACCGAACCGGAATCACGATCCATAGCAATTCCTATTTCCGCCTTCGGAACTTCATTGCTCAAAGGATTTTCAAAAAATAAAGCAGAAACAATTATACTGACAACTGCTGGTATTACCATATTTTAATTTTGGTTATTGAAATAAAATTTTATTTTATCATCTTCGGATATGTCCGATCGATGGCGCAAATTCCTCCATTTGAAATCATCAGAACCGCCATTCAGAGAGTAATACATCATTGCCTCGTCTTCGGTTGGACGATGACCAAGCTCCCTGCCGGCAAAATACATATTGGGATCGCTCATAGCTTCTTCGGCTTGAGCTTTCAAATAAGCGGCCAGATCCATTGTCTTATCAAAAACAATTTCTTCGGTCTTCTTTTCAATCGGCGGTTCCAGCACCGCTTCTTCAAAGCTATTCATATTATTATTCTTTATCACTGCTTGACTGCTCGCCGGTCTCGCTCGTTTCCAGTATTTTATCTATGCAGTCGTCTTGGCTTAATTTTTCATAATCAGGCAACTGTTTGACATCCTCCAAACCCAAAAACTTCAAAAAATCCAAAGAAACATTATAAAAAGTCTCTTCATTTTTCTCTTTAGCCTCTACCAGGCCTCTTACTAAAAGATTTCTTAGTATCAAAGCGCAATTCACACCCCTGATCCTATCCAGATCGGTCTTGGAAACAGGACCGCGATAAGCAATGATGGTCAAGGTTTCCAAACTGGGACGCGAAAGCTCTCCGGTAGTTTCATCTTTTATGAATTTTTGTATGACCTTAGAAACTTCACCGCAAGTCACCATTTGCAAATTACCATTACTTTTTATTATCCTTAATCCCCCATTTATTTCACGGTATTTATCAAGCAATTCCTGACCGGCATTATCGATACTGTTTTCATCGGATTTTAGGATATTGGCCAATTTCTTAGCGGACATTGGCCGTCCGGAAATAAAAAGAATGGCTTCTATTTGAGCTGCTATATCCATAAAATTACTTCTTATTTATATTGATATCGGCAAAAAGGCCATCTTGGGCCGCGCCAACGCTTTTCTGTTTGACAAGTTCTAATAGAGCCAAAAAACTTACGATCACTTCTGTTTTTGATTCGACTTTCTCCAATATCTTGGAAAAATTGTAAGTTATCTTCTCTACCAACAATTTTTCTATATTAAGTATCTTGTCTTCTATGTTGATCTTATATTCTATGGTCTCTTCGCGCAAAGCCCTTTCTTTCGGCCGACGCCTTTCTAAAAAAGATCCAAACGCTTCGGCTAAATTCTCCTTTCTGGTCTTTTGCGGGGGTGAGAACGCGAACAGATCGGAAAAATCACGCGCTCTTTCCAATAGATTGTTAGTTGGCGAGAACATGAATTTCTCTTCCTTCAATCTTTTTTCAAGATCCTCGCTAGCATTCAAAAATTCCCGATACATTTTCAATTGCTTCTCCAGATCTCCCAACTCCTCATCTTCCTCAGGAAAAAGATAAGGCAATAAAGCTTTTGATTTGATGTAAAGCAGCTTGGCCGCTATTACTAAAAAATCCGCAAGCAATTCCGGATTAATGTCTTTTGAATTTTTAATATACTCTACGTATTGATCAGCTACTTTGGCCAAGTTAACTTCAGCTATGTCAAGCTTTTCACCCTCTATCATTGTGAGAAGCAATCCTAACGGTCCTTCGAATTTATCTATTTTTATATTTAGCATACTAAAAACTCTTTTAAATGCCTAAATCCGCCTTAAGCCTTAAGAGCCTAAGGCGGACCTCCTCGTGTATCGGTTTATTTTTTCTTGGCTTTCTTTGCTACCTTCTTTACAGCCTTCTTTGCCTTTTTTACAGGCTTTTTCTTAGCTACCTTTTTCACTGCTTTCTTGGCAGTTTTCTTAACAGCCTTCTTTACAGGCTTCTTTGCCTTTTTTACAGCTTTCTTTGCCTTTTTTACAGGCTTTTTCTTAGCTACCTTTTTCACTGCTTTCTTT
>WJLG01000065.1 GCA_014728685.1 Candidatus Falkowiibacteriota bacterium | reverse complement strand
TAGTGTATGCTATTTACAGAACTATATACTATTACAATAATCATAGAATACATTCTAAATTAAAAATGCCTCCTGTATTATACAGTCGGCAATATCAATTGGAGCGTGGAGAATGTGTCAAATAAAATGGGTACCCTGCATCCCCACTTTTAAATCAAATATTTTTTATATGTATCAATTTTTTCAACTTAAAAAAAGTAAAGCCATAATCACTTTTATTTTATTATGGTCATCAATGTTTTTTAATAACTTTTTGGCTTTTAAGCACGCAAATGCTGGTAGTTTTTCAGAACTGCCTAAATTTATACTTGATTGGCCTGTAAACTTTATCAATAGTATTTTAAATAAAGTGTTTTTATTTATTCCTTTTGAAAATCCATTTTTTTTAGTTATTTCTTCTTTGATAGCAGTTATTTCTTTATTTCTCTTTGTTTTTTATTATTATTTTATCGCTTCTTTTATTGTTTGGGCGTTTAAAAAGGTTTTAAAAAAATCTATATAGAAATTTAAACAACACCAAAAAACCGCTGATCAACTATAATTAGCGGTTTTTTGTTTGCGAGAAGCTATATTATCTATATAGTAAACTATATAGATCTATAAAGGTAGAATTTGTTTTTTATAAACCCTGTTCAATATTTGAGCGGTGGCTGTATAAAAAGCGGTTAAGCCGCAAAAGATCCCTTCATAACCGGCTATTTTAGCAATAGTGGCGTTTCCGGTAATATCTCCGGCTGCCAACAAGAAGAATAAGATGGTCAAAGTGGCAAAAACAAGCTGGAGAGACCCGGAAAGCTTTAGCGTGCCGATAAACATTATAAGAGTAAAAAGTCCCCACATGATCAAATAGGCAGACATAGCCACGGGCGTGGCAGCTTCGGCCCAGCCCAGCTTTGGCATAACCAGAATAGCCACTAAAGACAACCAGAAAAGGCCATAAGAGATGAAAGCGGTCATACCAAAGGTGTTTTCTTTTTTCCATTCCATGATCCCGGCTATGATCTGGGCAATTCCTCCGTAAAAGATCCCCATGGCCAAGATCATACTGCCAAGCGGGAAAATATCAGCATTGTGAAGATTTAGTAAGATCGTGGTCATACCAAAGCCCAGCAACCCCAAAGGGGCCGGGTTGGCGGAGTTTAATTGTTTTTTTAAAGTTGGCATAATTTCCTCCTTAATAAATAATCGCTTAATTATATTGTATCATATTTAAAAGGTCCTATAAATGGTCTTTCTAAGGAATTTTTTGTATAATTAATATATAAATATTATAAAAAACATATGAACAACATTTTGTACTCGCTAGCAGCCACCCTGTTGGTCAGCATCATCTCTTTTGTCGGGATCTTGGGGATCTTGTTGAAAGAAAAGCTTCTTAATAGGATATTGCTATGGCTGGTCGGCTTTTCGGCCGGCGCTTTGATCGGCGGAGCTTTTCTGCATTTGATCCCGGAAGCCTTGGAAGAAGGCGCGCAAGAAAACTTTTTCGTCTTCATTCTCCTGGGCTTTATAATATTCTTTATTCTGGAAAAAGCCTTGTTTTGGCATCACTGTCACAAACACGCTCATGAGGGCCGGGATTGCGGTGTCAAAACCTTTGGCTATATGAACCTGATCGGCGACGGTTTGCATAATCTTATTGATGGTATCGTGATCGCCGCTTCTTTTTCAGTTGATGTTAGCTTGGGGATAGCCACTACGATCGCTGTCATAGCCCATGAAGTACCGCAGGAGATCAGTGATTTCGGAGTTTTGGTATATGGTGGATTTTCTAAGGCCAAGGCTTTGCTCTTTAATTTCGTTTCCGCCTTGTTGGCGGTGGTCGGAGCGATCGCCGGCGTTTATTTGATTTCAGCTCTTGATGATCTGAATTATATATTAATAGGCATAACAGCCGGCGGTTTCATTTATATATCAGCTTCGGACCTGATCCCGGAGATCAATAAAGAAGGCAAAACCAAAAAATCTATCATCTCTTTAGCTTTCTTTTTAATTGGCATCGGTTTTATGTATTGGATCAAGGGTATTTTTGAATAAAGCTTTCAACAAAACAAAAAAGCCCTTTTAATAGGGCTTTTTTTATTACTTGTATTTATGATTTCCAAAGTCCGTGTAGATTGCAATAGGCGCGTGCTTTTTTGATCTCCTTGTCTTCTTCTACCAGGAATTCCGGTTTGTCGCCCGGTTTTAGGAATTTTTTGTAAGCTTCATCTTCGATCTCAACTTCTATCCATTCTATATAATGTTCCTCGGTCATGGGATGCGGTACCTCCCCGACCTTGATCAAATATCCGTCTTCAACTTTTTCGATCACGGGTACGTGTTTTTCGTGGGCCGCATCGACCGTATTTTCAGTTTGCAACTGCATTGGCTGACCGCAACAGACCAACTCCCCCGCCCCGGCATGAAGAACTTCCACTATATTACCGCAGACATTGCATTTGTAGATTTGTTTTAATTGAGTCATAAGAGTTTATTTAGAATTTTTCACATTTAACTTTATAGTATTCGCGGGCGTGGTTGCAGGACGGGCAAGTTTCAGGCGGAGTTTTGCCTTTGTGTTCGTATCCGCATTCTATACAGGTCCAGGTCGTTTCCTCTTCTTTTTCAAAGACGCTTTTATCCTCGACCTCTTTAAGTAATTTCAAATACCTTTCTTCATGGTGTTTTTCAGCAACAGCGATAGCCCGGAATCTGGCGGCGATATTACCAAGACCTTCTTCATCAGCAACCTGGGCGAATCCCGGATACATTTCGCTATGTTCGTACT
>WJLG01000064.1 GCA_014728685.1 Candidatus Falkowiibacteriota bacterium | reverse complement strand
GCATAGTCGATGAAAAAGGAGAAGTGATGTGGAATGATATATTGGTGGCTATTTTTTCCCAGATGTATTTGGAAAAAGAACCGGGATCCAAAGTGGTTTATAATAACCTTTGTTCCCAGGTCGTGGAAGAAGTTATAAAGAAAAACGGAGGCAAGCCGGTGATGTGGCTTACCGGACATAGCCATATCAAGTCCAAAATGGCGGAAGAAGAAGCGATCTTTGCCGGAGAGTTGTCAGGCCATATCTTTTTCAGGGATTTTTACGGCTATGACGATGGCTGTTATGCGGCTTTGAAACTTTTGGAATATCTTTCCACAAAGAAAGAGACCTTGAGCCAGATCAGAGAAGACTTTCCTAAATTTATTTCATCACCGGAGATAAAATTAGCCTGTACGGTCGGTAAGAAAAAGGAGATCTTTAAAAGCATAGAAGAAAAGGTCAAAAGTGATTTTGCCGATGCCCAGATCAGCGACGCCTCTACTATTCCCGGAAATGATTCGATCAGATTGGATTTTGATGACGGCATGATGATCTTTCGTTATTCTCAAAATGGGCCGTATTTCACTATCAGATTTGAGGCCAAAGATGAAGAAACTTACGAAAAGAGGAAAAAATACACCAGAGAAGTTTTAAGAAGCCAACCGGAAATAAAATGGGATGGCAGCTTGGGCGTTAATTTAGAATATTTGGATTAATAAAACATAAATTATGCGTAGAAAATGGCGAAAAGCTAAGCCAAAAGTAGAAACTAAAAAATTTATAGCTAACCGGGATATTAGAGTTCCGGAGGTTTTTCTGATAGGCGATGAAGGCGAGCAGATCGGAGCCACGCCTACCTTTAAAGCTATTGAAATGGCCAAAGATCTTGATATGGATCTGGTTTTAGTGAACCCGAAAGCCGATCCGCCGGTAGCGAAGATATCCGACCTGGGTCAGCTTAAATATGAAGCTGATAAAAAAGCTCATAAACAGAAAATGCAGCAAAAGAAAACCGATACCAAGGAGATCAGATTGTCAGTCAGGATATCTCAACATGATTTTGATATGCGCATCGAGCAAGGTAAAAAATTCTTAAGCAAAGAGAATAAACTTAAAATTTACCTAATATTAAAAGGAAGAGAGCGACAGCATCCCAAAAAGGGCGCGGAAGTAATAGAACGTTTCGTTTCTGAACTTAAAAAGGATGAAAGTTTGAATATCGTCGAAGAGCAACCCTTGACAAAACAAGGTGGAAGGTTTATTATTGTAATAATGAATAAGAAGTAAAGAGCCTAAATTTCAGGTTTTTAACCTGATTTTTGTTTTCGTTATATATGCCGAAGATAAAAACTCACAAAGCTACAGCCAAGAGATTTGTGATAACCAAGAACAACAAGATAAAAAAGAGGAAAGCCGGGCAGGATCATTTTAATTCCCGGGAATCCGGCGTGGTTACCAGAAATAAAAGACGCGACGTAAGCGCTCATAAGGTGGATTTGAAGAATATAAGGACTCAGATGCCTTATAATTAATTTTGTAATCGAATTTGATCTAAAAATATATGCCTAGAGTAAAAAGAGGAACAACCCATGTAAAAAAGAGAAGAAAGCTTTTAAAACAAGCTAAGGGTTATAAGTGGGGACGCAAGAATCTTATCCGTTTGGCAAAGACAGCGGTGGTTCATGCCGGTGCTCATTCTTATGTTGATCGAAAAAAGAAAAAACGTGTTTTTCGAGGACTTTGGCACATTAAGATCAATGCTTTTGTCAGAGAAATGGGTTTGAGCTACTCTAAATTCATGAATAAGCTTAAGACCAATAAAATAGAATTAGATAGAAAGATCTTGGCCGATCTGTCTCAGAATAATAAAAAAGTAATGGCTAAGATAGTAGAAGACATCAAATAATATGACTTTTTTGAAGCTGATCCAAATAGCAATAGCGATATCCTTGATAATCGTAATATTGCTTCAGAACAAAGGTGCCGGTTTAGGCAGTATGTTCGGCGGAGGCAATAACGTTTATCTGGCCAAAAGAGGTTTGGATAAGATATTGTTCGTGGTTACCATAGTTTTGGTAGTTCTCTTTTTCGCAGTTTCATTGGCAGCTGCCCTTATTTGATCATCTTTGCAAGCAGGACTCTATTAATTTTGAATCTACGTGGGATTAATAAAAGGTAAAATCTTTCCTTTTTTTAAAAGTGTTAAGAAGATCTTAGCATCGCCTTTTGCGTTTTTAAGAAGAGTCAAAAAGAGCGATTCGAATTCTAAACAGACCGATCTTGATAAAAAGGTGGTCTACACTTTGTCCAAGACCAAGATACCGACTCTTAAACAGATAAGGTATGTTTCCAAATTTTTGAGCAAGAAAGAGGTCTGGCTGGTGCGAGTTTTTAGTTTTATTATTTTTGCCAACCTGATCTTTTTGGGTTGGGTGTTTTATAAGGATCATTTGCAAACAATGCCGGTCAGGGGTGGAGAATATGTCGAGGCCTTGGTTGGCGCACCTAGTCATATCAACCCTTTGTATTCTTCGATCAATGACGTTGATAGCGATATCAGCCGGCTGGTTTTTTCTTCTCTGTTCAAATATGATAAGAGCGGAGAGCTGGTAGGCGATCTGGCGCGAGATCATGAAATAAGCCGCGACGGAAAACAGTATTTGATCGATATTAGGGATGACGCTCGTTGGCATAATGGCAAGCCGGTAAGCGTTGATGATATCATTTTTACTTTTAAGGCCATGAAGAATCCGGCTTATAACTCGCCCTTAAGGGTTAGTTTTTCCGGAGTTGAGATCGAAAGAGCCGGTGATAACAAGGTCAGGTTCGTACTTTCAGAAAAATACGCTCCTTTTCTCGGACTTTTAACCTTCGGTATTATGCCGCAAGAGCTGTGGTCCATGATCCCTGTTGACGCAGCCGGTTTGGCAGAGATAAACTTGAAGCCGATCGGCTCCGGTTCTTATAAATTCTCTACTTTAGTGAAAGATAAATTAGGCAACATCAAGGCTTATAACCTGGTGCTTAATGAGGAATATTACGGGAAAACCCCGTTTATTAAAAAGTTGACCTTTAAATTCTTTGTGAATTTCACTGAAGCCATAAACGCCTTGAATAACAATAGTGTCGATGGCTTAAGCTATTTGCCTTATGCCAACAAGGATGATCTGGTGGCCAAGGATTCGCTCAATTTGCATAAGTTGGATCTGCCGCAGATCGATTCTATCTTTTTCAATCAAAATACCGACAACAAGGCTTTGAAAGATATTGAAGTAAGAAAAGCTCTGTCCAGAGCTACTCCTAAGAAGGAGATAATTGATGAGATCCTGGATTCAGATGCCAAGGTCGCCAATGGGCCGATACCGGCTTCCAGTTTCGCATATGTGGAAGTTGAAGAAAAGTATGGATATGATCTAGAGCAAGCGGAATCGATCCTTGATAAAGCCGGTTGGAAGAAGATCGAGATCTTGGAAGAGGAGATCGAGCAGATAAATAAAAAGAAAGCGTCTTTGGAAGAAACCGCTAGCACTACCGATGATAATGAAGAGACTGATGATGAAGAAGAGGAAAAGGAGTCTTTGTCCGGTGAAGAAGAGACTAAGCTGTCTTTAGGCCCCGGTATTTGGAGAGCGAAGAGTATAGATGATGAAAAAGTTTATTTAAGGGTTAGCATCAAAACCGTCAACGAAGATAGAAACATCAGAGTAGCGGAAAAAGTAAAAGACTATTGGGAAAGGATCGGCGTCAAGACGAACGTTTCGTATTTCCCTTTGGGGCAGATACAGGCCGAGATCATAGAGCCGAGAGATTTTGAGGCTTTGCTTTTCAGCCAATTCTTAGGCCATGATCCCGATTCATATGCTTTTTGGCATTCGACCCAGACCGGTAAAGGAGGCTTGAATATTGCCAACTACGCCAATGAAGATGTCGATAAAGTCTTGGAGGAAGGGCGTTTCATGATCGATAAAGAGGAAAGGAAGGAAAGATATAAAAAATTCCAAGAACTCATAATCAAAGACATTCCGGCCATATTTCTTTATTCACCTTCATATATATATGTTCAAAGCAAAAACATAAAAGGCTTTGACACTTCTAATATAGCTTCCCCCACAGGAAGATTTTCAAGTATCAACGATTGGTACACAAAAACGGGTAGAAAACTCGTTTGGTAATTTGATCGCTTGATCATTAAATGGTTCGCTTCTTAGTAAAACGATTTAATGAATAAAGCGATCTAATATTCTTCTAAAAGCCGCAGCTAAAGTTTACTCGAACGAGTTTTAGCGGACGGCTTTCTAAAAAATTCAAATCACAACTTTATATCAAAGACACACTTTATAGCAAGTTGTAATTATTGATTATGATCACAAAATATAAACCAAAAGCCTCTCGTTCAATGGAAAGTTCCAGCGAGAGCAGAAAACCAAGGCGCGTTCATTCGAGCAGAAGAACAGCGTCTAACAGAAAAGATCAGCAAACCCCAAAGATCATCAAAACCGATAGCAATGGCAATGTTCTAAAGGTGATGGTATTGGGCGGTTTGGAAGAAGTCGGACGAAATATGTCCCTGATCGAATACAATAAAGAGATAATAATCATCGATATGGGCTTGCAGTTTCCTGAAGAGGATATGCCCGGGATCGATTACATCATTCCCAATATCGAATATCTCAAAGACAAAAAAGACTGGATCAAGGGTGTTATAATCACCCATGGCCACATGGACCATATTGGAGGAATTCCGCACTTGATAGGTGATCTGGGCAACCCCCCGATCTTTATGGGCAAGCTTACTGCCGGCTTGGTAAGAAAGAGGTGCGAGCAATTCAAGACTTGTCCCAAATTGAATTCTCAAGAAATAGATGAGAGCACTCATTTGAAGCTGGGATCTTCATTCAGGGTCGGTTTTTTGAGGTTGAATCATTCCATACCGGATTGTTTCGGCATCATTATCGATACTCCAATGGGTAGATTGATCCATACTGGTGATTTTAAGATCGATTATTCTCCGGTCAATGACAAACCGGCTAATCTGCAGAAGATAGCTAATATCGGCAGTGAAGGCGTTATGCTTTTGATGGCCGATTCGACCGATGCCACTCACCCCGGCTATCAGGTTTCCGAGTCTACTATCGGAACGGAGATGGACAGGATATTTGAGAAGATCGACGGCCGAATAATTATCGGAACCTTTGCTTCGCAGTTGTCCCGTATCCAAAAACTTTTTGACCTGGCCGCCAAGTATAACCGCCGAGTTTATTTGCAGGGGCGGACCATGAACAATAATGTCGAAGTGGCTCATCAGATCGGATATTTGAAGTTCAATCCGAAAATTTTGGCCAACGATTCAGACCTTAAGAAGTTACCGGATAATAAGATCTTGATCGTCGGTACCGGAGCTCAAGGCGAATCAAACGCATTTTTAGCCAGAGTCGTGGCTCATGAGCATCGGACCATTCACCTTAAAAATGATGATACGGTGATATTCTCATCTTCAGTGATACCGGGCAATGAAAGAACCATCCAAAGCTTAAAGGATATGATCACCAGGCAGGGCGCTCATGTTATTCATTATGAGATGATGGATGTGCATGCCGGCGGCCATGCCAAGCAGGAAGATCTTAAGTTGATGATGAGGCTTCTTAAGCCGGAATATTTTATGCCGATCGAAGGCAATCATTATCTTTTGAAAGCGCATGCTGAACTAGCTGAACAAGTCGGCATTCCCAAAAGTAATATTTTTGTGGCTGATAACGGACAGGTAGTTAAATTCATCAAGAACCGACAAGGAGTAAAAGGTTATTTGAGCGAAGAAAAAATTCCTTCGAATTATATATTTGTTGACGGCTTAGGCGTCGGTGATATATCCAATATCGTTTTGCGGGACCGCAAAGTGATGTCAGAAGATGGAATGGTGGTTATAATTGCCACCATCGACAGCTCTACCGGACGGACTATCGGCAATCCGGATATTATTTCTCGCGGTTTTGTCTATATGAAGGAGTCCAAAGAATTGATCGAATCCACCAGGATGAAAGTCAAAAAAATGGTTGAAAACCATGATTCCAAAACTCAGACTGATGTTGACCATATCAAGAACAGGATCAGGGATGAAATGGGCCAATACTTATTCTCCAAGACCAAGCGCAGACCTATGGTTTTGCCAGTAGTTATAAAAGTATAAAATTACCTAATATAAAACAAAAACCGCTCAAATGAGCGGTTTTTGTTTTAATTGACAGATGTTAAATTTATTGCTAATTTTAATAGACTTTTAAGCAGTTAAACATCATATACATTATTTTATGAACTTAAAAAACAAGATCAAACAATTTTTGAAAAGCAAAACTTTTTCATGGGTTCTAATGATAGCTATCATAGCCATGCTTCTTCAGATAATTTTTTATAAAGGCAAAGACCTTGATAAAGAAGCAACAACCGATGAAGCTAAGCAGGTGTCTGTTGAGCGCATCATATCAAACAGTGATCGAGGCGCGGCCATAAACACGGTCGGCAAAGTCTTGCCTGTGAATTCTGTCGATGTGGTTGCTTTATCCCAAGGAACGATTCAAGGTATCTTTTTTGAAATTGGAGATGAGGTTGAAAAAAATCAAACTCTGGCGTTTGTTTCAAATGATCTGACGTCCAATAATCTAAGCTCGGCTCAAACAACCTATTTGAATATGCTGAACAATATGGATGTTATCAGGCGATCGGCCGATGAACAGGTCAGACAAGCCGAGATCGGTGTTGAGAATGCGGCCGAATCCGTTCGTCTGGCTGAGATATCTTTAGAATCGGCTGAAGATAATTATGAAAATAGCCAGGATATCCAGAAACAGAACAATAAGAATATAAAAGAGAATGCGGTTTTGGCCTACACTGATCATTTGAGTTTTGCTAAAAAGACATTGAATGATGTCAATTATATAATCGGCGCTGAAGCCGGGGAACAGATCCCGGGCATTTCCGCCACCTTAGCTTCTAAAAATAAGCAATCTTTGATCTTGGCTGAGAATAATTATTTACAAGCTAAAAACGCCTATCTTCAGCTTAATGGCATTTCGCCTAACAAGGATAATATATTGACCTATCTGTATAAGATCTCAGATCTAATGAAAAAGATCAAAGGATCAGTATCTGATACAGTCGAAGTGCTTGAGAACACCACCGCCAATCGTGATTTTTCAGAATCCACTCTGGTAGCGCAAAGACAAGCTTATAG